>CAZZUU010000341.1:0-4752 GCA_964657275.1 uncultured Mucilaginibacter sp.
GTTAACCGTAGGAGCATTGTTATGCACAACGCTTTTCATTTCTTTTATTACAGCAGGTAATCCACCGGCGTAATACAGGTCTTCCAGGTAAAAACTTCCCGAGGGCTGGATATTGGCCAGCAACGGGATATTTTGCGAAAATTTATCAAAATCGTCCAGGTTCAGTTCAACGCCTATTCTGCCCGCAATCGCCAGCAAGTGGATTACAAAATTGGTAGAACCGCCTACCGCTGCGTTTACCATAATAGCATTTTCAAAAGCCTGGCGGGTTAAAATTTTAGAAATCGTCAGGTCCTCATTCACCATTTCAACAATCCGCCTTCCCGACATCTGTGAAAGAACTTTTCTTCGTGCATCAGCGGCTGGTATGCATGCATTATCTGGCAGGGATAAACCCAGTGACTCCACCATTATGGCCATTGTTGACGCTGTGCCCATAACGGCGCAATGGCCCTGTGTGCGGGCCATACAAGCTTCGGCATTTATAAATTCTTCCTGGTTAATTTCTCCCAATTTAAAAGCTGTGTCAAACCGCCAAACATCAGAAGTACCGATATCTTTCCCTTTCCAATGCCCCTTCAGCATAGGACCGCCGTTAATTACCAAAGTAGGCAAGCCAACGCTGCAAGCACCCATTACCAGCGAAGGCGTTGTTTTATCGCAGCCGCACAGCAGAACCACGCCATCAATCGGGTTTGCCCGGATAGATTCCTCCACATCCATGCTCGCCAGGTTCCTATACAACATAGCGGTAGGTTTCATCAGCGTTTCACCCAATGACATTACCGGGAACTCAACAGGGAAACCACCGGCTTCCAGCACACCCTTTTTAACCGCTTCGGCAAGATCGCGCAGGTGCCCGTTGCATGGAGTTAATTCTGACCACGTGTTACAAATACCGATAACGGGCCTGCCATCAAACATATCAGGCGGGATACCCTGGTTTTTCATCCATGCCCTGTATATAAAACCGTCCTTCCCTGTTCTTCCAAACCAGTTACGGCTTCTTAATTCTTTCATCAATGGTGTCAATTATATTTAAGCAAACAAATATGACTATTGTTGCATCCAATTCATAATATCAATAGAAGTAATAACCACACAAAGTTATTTTAAAACGACATGGCCACCCTTTCTAAAACATTTGATACATGTATCACCACCTATTATCCTGATAAAAAAGAAACATGGGTAACTTTATGGTACCAGGAAAAATGGACAGATAAAAAAGGAAAAGCAGATTCGCTGTACTATGCAGATGATGTTTTACTTAAAAATGGCAAGATTTTGGTCTATGACGAAAAAGGGCGGCATTACCCGGCGCCGATGGCAAAAAAGTAAATCCCCTGCATCTTAATTAAAAGAGGCTGATCATGATTTATGATACAGCCTCTTTCGCAAAAATGTGGTGTTTAGTATTATTATCCTATTTGTCCCACCAAACCTTTGTGGTAAAAAGGTCGGGGCCCTGTGCGCTTATTGCTGCTGCAATGTTTGGGTTTACACCATATTCGCTTGTTGAATATTTTAAACGCCGTGGTATAGTACCATTAGTTTCGTTACCGGAGGGGTTAAGCGGGGTTAGCACCGGGTAGCCTGTTCTCCTCCAATCGGCCCACGCTTCAAAATGGTTAAGCGTAACCGCATGCAAAAAGTACAACTCCGTATGTATGGCATTCATTTTATTATTCAATGAGCCTGAAACGGGGTAGGTATTTGTTGACATATAATAATTAACTTCCGCAGTAGGTACAGTAGCACCGTAAATAGACACCTGGTTAACGGCATTCAGCTGCCCGTCGGTAAAGGCAGTAACCGCGCTGCCTGCATTGGTTACGTAGCCACGTTCAATAGCTTCGGCTGTTAATAATCTCGCCTCGGCATAACTCATATAAACACCGGGCGCGTTCAAAACGATCATGTTGTTTGCAGGCCTCGAATAATTATTCAGTGTAGTAACGGGTAATTGTGCCAGGCCGTTATTATCTGTAGCATTTGGCAGCCCCAATTGGTTTACTATTGTAGTATCACCGTTTTTAAGGCTTGAGATAAAGCGCAGGCGCGGGTCGCTCCTGCTTTTCATCATATCTACCAGGTTTTTTGACCACAGCAAACCGTTAACATTTGCAACGTTTTGACCGCTCGGGTTAAGTATCCACGAGTTCGGGTTAGCATCAGACTGGGCACCTGTTGCGGTAAAATTAAATGTAATACTTTCATTGCTTCCTGTTATCAGTCCTCCTGCAAAGGCTTTTGCAGCCCAGGTTTGCGCCGATGCTGGGTCAATATTTTGCATTCTTAAAGCAAGCCTCAGCATCAATGTATTGGCTGCCCTTTTCCACTTGTTCATGTCGCCTGCGTAAATATAATCGGCATTTACAGGTATATAAGCGCTTGGGTTTAGTGCGGCCCCTGCCTGCTGCAGTTCATTAAGCATGTCAGCATAGATAGCTTTTTGGGCATCATATTTAGGGGTGAAATTATTATTGATAAAAGCTTTACCTGCATCAAAATAAGGCACATCGCCATACAGATCGGTCATCTTATCAAAATCCATCACTTTTAATATCCGCGCCATCGAAAGTATGTTCACATTTTTAGGGTCGGCCGCGGCAAGGTTGATTACATTCACTAAACTTTTAATAGCATTGGGGTAGTTGGCGTCAAAATATGCCGAGAAGGTGTTACTGGCGCTTGTATAAAAATTGCCGCCGTAAAACCCAGCATCTGTTGATGCTAATTGCTGAATAATACATCCTGCATTGGCAAAATTAGCTCTCCACGCGTTAGACCCTGCATCAGTTGAGCCTGCTACCATCAACTCAGATTCGGCCAGTAAATAATCCAACGGTACTGCTGCAGGTGTATTTGGGTTGACGTTGATCTTCTGAAAATCCTTTGTACATGATCCCAGCAGTATAGCCAGCAAGAATATAATTGATATTTTATATTTCATGATCGTAATTTTTTGGTTTTTAAAATTTAACATTTAGGTTTAAACCGATTGTCCTGGTAGCAGGCGTTCCTGCATACTCAAGCCCTTGCGCATTGCTGCTGTTGTAGGTTGATTCGGGATCAATATCCGGAACCTTCTTCATCAATGTAAACAAGTTACGGCCAACTACCCCGATTGAAACCGCTTTAACACCGGTGTGGTTAAGGAAAGTACTTGGAAAATTGTAGTTAAAAACTACCTGCCTCAGTTTTATAAAATCGGATGAGTAAACATTGATGACAGCAACTTTATTAAACAAGTTGCCCCAATAGTTTTGCGCAGTAGCGCTTACTGTATTCGGCGTACCGGCCTGGTTTACACCCACGCCAACAATACCGTTCTCGCGGCCTTGCAGCGTTTCTTTAAGCAAACCGAAACGGTAAGCAAATGCGTTAGAGCCTGAGTAAAGATAGCCGCCAAATTTGCCGTCGACCAAAAAGCTAAGGCTAAATTGTTTGTAAGTAAATGTGTTGGTTAACCCTAACTGGTATGGCGATACACCCGATCCGAAATTTTTCAGATTTCCCTGCATAGGCAAGCCGTTTGCATCAAATACCATTCTGCCCTGTGCATCCCTTTTAAAATCAAACCCAACAATTTCGCTGTAAGGCAGCCCTACAGTTTGCTGTATAAATGCCGAACCGTACCTGCCGGCGTCAACACGTATAGTGGTAAGGCCGCCGGATAACTGTTCAACTTCACTTTTGTTATAGCCCATATTAAATGAGGCGTCCCATGCAAAATTGCTTGTTTTAACAGGCGTATAACTTAGCAGTAACTCAACCCCCTTATTACTGATCTTCCCTACATTGAACAACGCATTGTTAAATCCGGAGGTTTCGGATATGGTTGCCGCAACAATATCATTTTTTGTTTGGCGGGTATAAACGGTAAGGTCAACCCCTAACCTGTTGTTAAACATCCTGGTTTCTACGCCAGCCTCTGATGTTGTTGAGGTTAAAGGTTGCAGGTTTGCATTAGGAACCTGTGAACTGCTAATAACCGACGTAGGTGAGCTTAAATGCGCCCCGTTAAGCTGGTAGTACAGTGAAAGCTGGTATGGGTTAGTGTCGCCGCCTGACTGTGCCCAGGAAGTACGCACTTTAAGGTAGTTAACAAAATCCGGCATTTTAAATGCATCCGATACCACAAAGCTTAAACCGGCTGATGGATACAATAAACTGTTTTTACCCGGCGCCAATGTCGAAAACCAATCGTTACGGGCGGTCGCAGTAAAATAAAGATAGTTTTTATAGGATAATTCTGCCGATCCGTAAACGGAGTTGATCCTTTTCTCTATGTAAGCCTGTGACAAAGAGCGGGCCGCAGGATCAGTGTTTGAAATATCATAAAAGAAAGGAATATTAAAAGCGTTGGTAGCGCTAAAATCGGTTGCGTTGGTAACCTGCCTCATAAGGTTTCCTGCTACCAATGCGTTTATGTTAAAGTCCTGGGCAAATGGTTTGTTTACGCCCAGCATTATTTCGTTATTGGTTTCGGTGAAATCCCGGTTACTAACGGAATAAGCGCCGCGCAACTCATAAGCTGTACCATATGGCTCAATAACGGTGTTTACGTAGTTAAAATGGTCTATTCCAAAACGGCCTTTTAAATATAACCAGTCGTTGAATTGATACTTTGGTTCGAATGATCCTATAAACCTCCTCTTGTTGTCGTCCTGTTTAAAATCCTGCTCGGCAAAGTAAGGGTTAGTAGTAAATGTATTGTCAGACCATGCCAGCTCATAGCCATTTGCG
>CAZZUU010000342.1:0-4723 GCA_964657275.1 uncultured Mucilaginibacter sp.
GTGCCTGCAGCTCTTCTGATTGTACCTGTAACTCTTCGTTTATTTCCTGCAACGCCGCAGCCTGTGTATTTACCTCGCTGGTTCGCTCAATAACCAATTTTTCAAGCGCCTCTTTTTGCGCCTGAATAATGTGTACCCTGCTTTTATAAATCGCATAAATTATTAGTGTTACCGAAAGCAATATTAATAACCTGAACCACCAGGTGGCCCAAAAAGGCGGTAGAATTATAATTTTAACCGATGCACCTTTTTTATTCCAAACGCCATCATTATTGGACGCCTGTACCCTGAATGTATACGTTCCTGGGTCAAGATTTGTATAAGTTACCTTGTGTTGAGTGCCGGCATAGTCCCAATCCTTGTCAAATCCTTCCAGTTTATAAGCGTATTGATTTTTTTCGGGAACTGTATAACTGAGCGCCGAAAACTCAAATGTTAAAACGCTTTGATCATGGCTAAGCCTGATTTCTTTGGTATCGGTGATGGATTGCGTAAGTGGTGAGTTTTTCCCGTCGACAGTAACCGACTTGTTAAACAGTTGAAAATCGGTGAAAACAACCGGCGGGATATTATTATTTTGACTAACGTCAACCGGATCTATTACATTAAACCCCTTTATCCCGCCGAGGTAAATTTTACCGGAATTACTTGCATATCCGGCGTGCAAAATAAACTCCCGGCTTTGGAGACCGTTATCAAGCGTATAATTTTTAAAGTTATGAGTTACGGGGTCAAATTTGCTGATGCCATTATTTGTACTTAACCATAAGTAGCCGTTTTTATCTTCTACAAGGCTATTAACAACGTTGTTGCTTAACCCATTATCGGCATTAAAAACTTTGAATTTTTTGAGCTTGGGATTCCACAAGTTGAGGCCGCCACCCATTGTGCCAACCCAAATATTGCCATCCTTGTCGCTTTTAATCGCGTACACTATATCGCTCGAAAGGTTACTATTTGCTTTAGTAAGATTTGTAAACGTTTTTGTTGACGGATGATAAATAGTGATGCCAAAATTATAAGTGCCTATCCAAATATCTTCGTTTTTATCTTCGTATAAAGCACGTATTACATTGTTAGATATGGAATGCGGATCGTTTTGATTTAAAGGATTGGCAACAAACTTTGTGATCTTTTTTGTTACCGGGTCCAATACATTTACACCTGCATTGTTCGTTCCAATCCATAGGTTTCCATTGTGGTCCTCCAGCAAGGCATAGATATGGTCGTCGGTTAGTTGATCGGGGCCATTTCCTTTTTTAAGATGCGTGAAAGTGTTTTTTATCGGATCAAAATAATCTACACCACCGCCATAAGTACCTAACCACAAGCCTTCGCTGTTTTTATGCCTTAGCATATTAAGTACAGAATTGGACGACAGGCTGTTTACTTTCGACGAATCGTGCATGTAATGCTTAAAAAGGCCTGTTTTTTGATCAAACAGGTTTAAACCGCCGCCGTCAGTACCTATCCAAATGTTCCCGTTGTCGCTTTCCTGGAAGGAAGTTACTACCCTATGACTAAGCCCTGTACTGTGTATGCCTTTACTGCGGTAAACATCAAATAGCGGTAAATTTTTATCGTATTTATTAACCCCACCCGAATAAGTAGCCACCCACAATATTCCCTGGTTGTCTTCTAAAATTGCCCGGATAGAATTACCCATTATACTGTTTACGTCGTCAGGGTTATTGCGGAATAAATAGAACTCTCCTTTGCGGACATCGAAAAAGTTTATCCCGTTTTCGGTGCCTATCCATAACGAGCCATTATGGCCTTTGGCAAGAGAATAAATGGTATTGCTGCTTATGCTTTTCTTATTCTTCGGATCGTTTTTATAAGTAAAAAAGGTATGATCAGTATAATTATACTTATCTATACCGCCCACATCAGTAGCTATCCATAAATTACCCAGGTCGTCCTGCGTAACGGCTTTAATATAAATATCAGAAATGGACGAAGGGTTATTTTTATTATATAAAAATTTAATGAATTGGTTTTTACGGCGATCATAAAGATTTAGCCCCCCTGTAGTGCCAATCCACATATTATGCTTATCGTCCTCGAACACGGAGGTAACACTACTGCTGCACAAGCTGTCGGGATTGGTGGGGTTCGTATTATAATGTTTAAAGATATTGGTCTTAGGGTCAAAAACGTTTACGCCTTTGTAAGTGCCAACCCACAGTTTTCCAAGATAATCCTCCGTAATACCGGAAACAGCATTATTACTAATTGTTCCTTTGGCAGACGTACTCCGGTAATTTGTAAAAGAATCGTTATCCCGGTTATATTTCGCCAAACCGTCATTTGTCCCAACCCATAGTGTCCCCTGCCTGTCTTCAAACAACGACACAATACTATTAGAACACAAACTATTCGGATTTTTAGGAATATTACGATAAACGGTAAAGCGGTAGCCATCATAACGGTTAAGACCATCATAAGTACCGAACCACATAAAGCCATATTTATCTTTTAACGTGCACAAAACCGTGCTTTGCGATAAGCCGTCGTCGGTGGTTATGTGAGTGAATTTTAATTCTGGCTGGGCGTTTACCGAAAAACTGCAAAGCGTAAAGTATGCGAATAATACATAAACTGCACAAACCCGTATAACTGCGTATCTAAACTGTCTTACCATCTTTCTAAATATCTTTTTACAATCAAAAGGTATAGGTATATTTTAGAGCTGATAGTATTGATTAATGCGATTACTAAAAATAATATTGGCGCTAAACTCGTTTATACGTTTACGATACGAAAATGTTATGTATTCGGCCTGTTTATAATATCCTGATAATCAAATAGATTTAATCGGACAATTGTCAGTATGCATCCTTCGGCGTGCAAATCGGCGCGCTCCAAAAACAACAATTTTGAAGCGGTAAACAGCGCTATTTTTGGGTTTTTTAGTAAGAAAAAGTGGTACAATCTTAAGGGATTTCCCATCTAAATTTTAGCCCCCTTTTCAGAAATTCGACAAAATTGCTGAACATTAACGGCAACGGGTTATCTTTGCGGCCATGGAAATTCTACCCGATGACCTGCAGGAATACTTAGAAAACCATTGCGAACCGGAGCCGGAACTGTTGCAAGCCATTAACAGGGAAACCTATTTAAAGGTGCTTAAGCCTCACATGCTGTCCGGTCATTACCAGGGGCGGGTACTGAGTTTTTTAAGCAAAATGATGCAGCCAAAACGGGTATTAGAGATCGGGACTTTTACCGGGTATGCCACCATCTGTCTTGCTGAAGGGCTTATTGAAGGCGGCGAAATACACACCATCGAAGTTAACCGGGAGTTGGAAGAAATGCTTAATTCACATTTCGAATCAACAAATGTGGAAAAAAAAATAAACCTCCATTTTGGCCCTGCCGAACAAGTAATCAGCACTTTACCGTATAACGACTTTGATCTGGCGTTTATAGATGCTGATAAAAAAAATAATTATTTATACTTTCAACTAGTATTTGAAAAGATAAGATCCGGAGGATTAATAATAATTGATAATGTTTTGTGGAAAGGAAAGGTGTATGATCCCGATAACTACAGGGATGCCGATACGCAAGTTATTCGCAAACTAAATGACCAGATAGCCGCCGACACAAGGGTTGAAAAATTAATTCTCCCCGTTCGCGATGGCCTGCTGCTCATCAGAAAAAAATAAATTATGAAGAAATTCTTACTGGTCACTTTAATGCTGATGACTGCCCTTATGGCATCGGCGCAGAAAAACTCCCCTCAATCTTATATTGAGCTATTTAAGGCCGATGCAATCCGCATTATGCACGAGACCGGCGTACCGGCAAGCATTGTATTAGGCGTTGCCATGCACGAGTCGGGCTGTGGAAACAGTAAACTGGCTCAATATTTAAATAATCAATTTGGCGTAAAAGGTGGCAGTCACACGGTTTACTATCGTAATCACAAAAAAGTAAGCACAGCATACAAAAAATACGAATCGGTATATGATTCTTTCCAGGATTTTGCCCGTATCATGACTGAACGTAGTGAATTTAGCGGACTTGCTTCAACACTTACACATTTCGATTATGCGGGCTGGGCTCACGGTATACAACGCCACGGTTATGCCAGCAGCCACAAGTGGGCCTCGCAGGTATTAGGGTTGATAAAGAAATATCAGTTATATTCATTTGACGAAAACCCCGCCGATCAACCGCAATTGGCGGAGGGGGATTAGTTGAGTGAGGTGACTGAGTTGGGTAAGCTGCCTGGTGCTTCCATAACTCAGAAATTGATTCTTAACTCAATCAACGGCTCTCTCAATCAACTCATTCAACCTAAATAAAATAACCTTATTTTTGTCTGCATTAGCAAACTAAACGCTCCGCTATGCAGAAATCCGTTTACTTATTTATTGGAATCGCTCTATTCAGTTCGTGCTCGGCGCACAAAATGACCATCTCCAACCGCCAGGCCCGGCAAAACAACCAGGATATTCAAAGGGAACACAGCGCATCAATCGCGACCCACGTACAAATGACTTCGTTACAATACATCGACCGGTTTAAAGCAATCGCTATTGATGAAATGAATTTGAACGGTATACCTGCGAGCATAACCCTGGCCCAGGCGTTGTTTGAATCGGGAAGCGGTAATGGCGAACTGGCCAGGGTGGCTAATAATCATTTTGGTATTAAATGTACCAGCGACTGGAAAGGAAAAAGTTATTACAAAGACGATGATAACGTTAACGAC
>CAZZUU010000343.1:0-4709 GCA_964657275.1 uncultured Mucilaginibacter sp.
ATCGGGATAATGCCGGGTATCGGTGCCATTGAACTTTTCCCAGGGGTGAAGCACCACGCGGTTTTGGGGGTCGTATAATTTAAATTGATCATCAAGCGCTGTATTCCATCCGCCTTCGTTACCGTTATCCCAAAAGATGATAGATGGGTGGTTCACATCCCTCACCACCATTTCTTTAACCAATTTTTTGCCTACTATGGTATCATATTTATTTTGCCAGCCGGTAAGCTCGTCCAGTACAAACATGCCCAATGAATCGCAAACCTCTAAAAAATGACGGTCGGGAGGATAATGCGACATCCGCACAGCATTCATGTTCATATCCTTCATCAGGTTCACGTCCATAATGCTAAGCGCTTTGCTTAAACAACGACCGCTCTCCGGCCATTCGCTATGACGGCAAACGCCCTTCAGGATAATTCGCTTTCCATTAACGTAAATCCCGTCATGCAGCCTTAGTTCCACCGTACGGAAACCAAAGCGTTGCGTTACCCTGTGAACAATTTGCCCGTTCTTATTTTTAATGGAGACTACCAAATTGTATAACTGTGGAAATTCTGGGTTCCATGCGGTAATGCCTTTAAAAGAACTTTTTATTGAAATCGGCAACGTTCCATTGCCTGAGGTTGCGGATATTTCAGCACCTATGTTTGGACCTTTTAAACTTTGCAATTGGACTTGTACCACGTTTGACGGGTTGGTATAAGGTGCATAAACATCCACCTTCATACTTCCATCAGCTTTAGCATCAATCGCCAGATGGTCGATATAGTTCTGCGGAACCACCTCCAGGTAAACCGGCCTGAAAATGCCGCCAAACTGCCAAAAATCAGCACGGCGTTCGGCAAGATTGATAGAAGCATTCTCCGACTTTTTGCTGACGGTAACTTCCAGTAAATTGTCGCCGGTTTTTAACAGGCCGGTAATCTCGTATTTAAACTCGTAATAACCACCCTGGTGTATTGGGCCAGCCAACTGCCCATTGATCATTACTTTGGTATCCGTCATCGATCCCTCGAAAACTATAAATATCTTTTTTGATTTCCAGGAGGGCGGCACCGAAAAATGATATTTATAAAGCCCCTGCTCATCGGGGTTTTTAGTGTCCTGGAAGTAATTATAAGTACCAAAGCCCTGCAGTTCCCAATTTGACGGTACGGGGATCTTATCCCAACGGCCGCTTTTTTGCCCGGAGGTGCAAAGAAAATCCCAACTCACCGTATGATCTTTATCGGTTCCCGACAGGTATTTTATAATGGTATTTTGAGCCCGGGCGCTATTAATAATTGTCAGTATTAAAAAGGAAAAGAAGATGAGAATTTTAATAGGCCTCATAATTGGTTAAAGGGTTGGATTATTATACGATGATAAATACTTTTTTTTACATAACTGTAAAATCAATACAATCGTTACAGCAATGACGAAATAAAAAAGGCTCCCGGGAGTTTTAACACCCCCGGAAGCCATCTATAGCATTTATAATCGTATATTATTCTTATTGTGCCGGTGCAGGTTTACCTATCAGTTGCATAAACTGATCCAGTTTTGGTGTGATGATAATCTCCGTGCGCCTGTTTTGCGATTTGCCTGAAGGTGTTCCGTTATCGGCTATTGGGTTATATTCGCCACGGCCACCGGCTGTTAAACGTTTAGGATCAACACCGTAGGTATTTTGTAACGCCTGTACTACTGATGATGCCCTCAAAGCGCTCAAATCCCAGTTATTGCGTATGTTAGTTTGCGCAATAGGTACATTATCGGTATTACCCTCAACCAGCACGTCATAAGTTTGATAGTCAGTAATAATCTTGGCTATTTTGCTCAGGGTTGTGCCGGCTTTATCTGAAACCTGATAACTGCCTGATTTGTATAGCATGTTATCTGATAGCGAAATATAAACCACGCCCTTTAATACCTTAATGTCAACGTCTTTAGTTTCGTCAGGCGTTAAAGAACGGGTAAGGTTGTTGGTTAATATCTGGTTAAGCGAGTCGCTTTTATTTTTAAGGTCAACCAGGTGTTGTATGTATTTAGATGATGCGCTTATCTGGTCGGCTAGTTTAGCGATGTTTACATTGCCCTGGTTATTGCCCGCCAAACATTTGTCGAGCGCATCCTGTAAAGCAGCAGCGTTTGATTTTGCTGATGCTAATTGTTCTTCCAAACTTTGCACGCGGCCCCTTGATCCGGCAAGTTCCTGCTGGGTAACCTGCCAGCTTTGTTTAAGTTTACTGTTGCTGTCGAGTGAGCTATTGTAGCTTGTTTGTAATGCAGCATATTTTTTACTGCTAACGCAACTTTGAAATGCCACTGCGGTAATAAGTATCGCCGGCAATAATAATCGAATTTTCATGGTATGTAGTGTTTATTGGCTAAGAGTTATAATCCTTTTATAACCTATAAATCACTAACAAAACAACGCCCATAAAGTTTAAAATAATTGGTATTACCGGGCTATTTGCACCCAACAGGTGCGACCCATGATATAGAAACTTATAGTGTTAAGCTGAAGCGATTACCTCATCCCGCAACTTTTTAGGCAAACTGTTCAACACCAGATCATAAGAGTGATCGATGATTTCGTGCAATTGCCTGGTGGTTAAACCGCCATTCATATAAACGGTGTTCCAGTGCTTTTTATTCATGTGATAGCCAGGTTGCACCTCGTTATATTGCTCCCGCAGCTCAATAGCACGTTCAGGGTCGCATTTGGAATTAAAGCGGTTGCCTTCTGTGAGGCCGGTAAGTAAAAATAGCTTGTCGCCGACCTTAAAAACTAAAGTATCCTCACCAAAAGGAAAGCCTTCTGTTGCCCCCGGCTTTTGCAGGCAGTAATCGCGCAGTTGTTCTATATTCATTGTATAAAAGTAATAACCACTTAATTAAAAAGCTAATTCATCACTAAACGATTTGCCATACTCTTTTAGAAAATAGCTATGATTGTTCTGCAACACTTTTATATTTACGCGATGAAAAATAGATATCTCCCGCTTGTTTTACTATTGCTTTTAAGTAACGGCTTTGCGCAATCCAACCAGCAAAAAGGTTCAGCTAATGCCGAAAGAACGATTTTACTCGACTTTAACAAAGAAAAAGGGCCAACCAATATGTCATTTAAAGCCTGCGTAGGAGCGGGGCGTGCCAATGAAGGGTTAAGAGCCGACTGGCAGCAGCAACTGGCTGTAACGGTAAAAGAATGCGGGTTTAAATATATAAGGATGCATGGCTTGTTAACTGATGATATGGGCGTGTACCGTGAAGACCGAAAAGGAAACCCAGAGTATAATTACCAATATGTTGACGCCCTGTACGACTACTTGCTGAGTATAGGCATCAAACCTTTTGTAGAGCTGGGATTTATGCCATCGGCGCTGGCGAGTGGTGATAAAACAATTTTTTGGTGGAGGGGGAATGTAACACCGCCTAAAGATTACGATAAATGGGCCGGGCTGATCCGTAATTTAACACAGCATTTTACAGAAAGATACGGTGCTGCCGAAGTGAAGACCTGGTATTTTGAAGTTTGGAACGAACCGAACCTGAAAGGCGGCTTCTGGACCGGCTCGCAGGCCGATTATTTTAAGTTATATAAATATGCGGCAGAGGCTATAAAAGGGGTAAACAGTGCTTACAAGGTTGGTGGCCCGGCTACGGCAGGTGCAGCGTGGGTTCCGGAAATGATTAATTTTTGCAGCACCAACGCGGTACCTATCGATTTTATAAGTACCCACACTTATGGCGTAAACCAGGGATTTTTGGATGAATATGGGTCCACCGGTACTGTTTTGGCCAAAAACAAATGGAGCGTAAGCGGCGACATAATAAACTCGCGCCACCAGATACAAAACTCCGCTATTCCAGGTTTGCAATTACATTACACCGAATGGAGCGCATCATACACGCCTTCGGATCCGATACACGACAGCTATCATGAGGCCGCTTACATACTCGAAAAACTGAAACAGACAGGGTCGGCAGCCAATTCAATGTCGTATTGGACCTTTACCGACATTTTTGAAGAAGCCGCGCCGCGATTTACCCCCTTCCATGGTGGGTTCGGCCTGATGAACTTACAGGGTATTAAGAAGCCTGCATATTTTGCCTACTCTTTCCTGAATAAATTAGGCAATACCGAGTTAACCGACAAGGATAGTTCTTCCATGGCGACGAAAAATAATAAAGGGGATGTACAGGTATTGTTATGGGACTATACCTATACCTTACCTGATTCAATAAATAACCAGGCGTACTATATCCGCGATTTGCCCGCCAAACAAAAAGGCGAGATTAAATTGGCAATCGCAGGAATGCCTAAAGGAAAATACCAATTGGAGGTATATCAAACCGGCTATAAAGTAAATGATGCCTACGCCACTTATCTTTCGCTCAATAAACCCAATCAACTCACCCGCAACCAGGTTGATCTGATAAAAAAACAAAATAGCGGTGCGCCAATAATAAAGGAAACTGTTACCATAGCGGCATCCGGCACGTTTTCAAAGAAAATTGCGATGAGGGAGAATGATGTGTTTTTGATTAAGCTGGTAAAACTTTCAAACAAAAAGACTTTAGCAAAGCAATAAAAATCGATCTTGTTCTACTAAAGGTATTAATGTGGAATAACCACTATGCCGGTTGGAGCAGCAGTAGCACCAATATTAACTACCGTGCCATTTTTCCAATAAACCCCCTGGCCATTATTGTAGCCT
>CAZZUU010000344.1:0-4700 GCA_964657275.1 uncultured Mucilaginibacter sp.
CAACAAACAGCGCCTGGGCGATCTGATTGCGGGAACTGCGGTCGTTAAAACTTCTCCCATTAATAAATTTAATGACCTGATTTTTAGTCCGCCCTCTGAGAATTATGAGCCTACTTACAAGCAAGTTATTGAATTGACCGATAAGGATATTGTTTTAATATACGATGTGATAAGAAATTTCAACCGTACCCGTAACAGTAGTTTGGTTTATAGATTGGCTTTGCGCATTAAAACATTTCTAAACGTTAGTTATTCGTCAGAAATAAACGAATATCAGTTTTTAGAAATTGTACTTAAAGACTATAACTATTTAATAGCTGCAGGCGGAATCTGACCTTATATGAAACGGCTCATTTTAAAAAGGTATGCGCCGGCAATTATTGCTCCTGTAAACATATACAAACCTTTCTTAACGTAAAGTTTTTTGTCAAAGTGGTAGCGCGCATCCAAAATGCTGCATACAGCCATGGCAGTCAAGGGTATTGTTGCCGGGTAAAGATGAATGCTTTTATTTATATCGCCTTGTAGTAAAGCCAAAATTGAACGCTGAAAACCGCAGCCAGGACAATCTATCCCCGTGAGTTTTTTAAAAGGGCACGGCAACATATTATTTTGCAGCCATTTGATTATGTTCAAATAGCTGCAAAATATAACATTCAGAAACATCTTTAATTAGATGAATTGATATCAAACGGTTTTTCGTAATCTGCTGCACCAAAGCCTTCCCTGCCTTTTGGATCAGGTCCATATTCATTGTCGCCGCTGGTTCCGTCTGTGCAGGCCAATACTAAATTGTATATAGGGATTAACACAAACCAGCCACTTTTATTGACATCATGCATTCTTCTAACACCAACAGCTATGCCGGGGATTAATACGCCCAAACTGTAGACGGTATATAAAATAGAAAAACCATAGTAAAACCAAATTAGCCTCAAAACAATTAAAATAATTAAATTGAATAGGGTAAAATACCAATATTCACTACGTCTTGCGCGTCCGTTGAACTGCGCGTACTTTGCTAATACACCAAAATAATAGTTCATGATTTTTTAGGTTTAAAGTTTAAAATGGTTAATTATATAAATATGAAAAAATTTATTTAATAAAACCTAATGCGAGAATGTTTTTTGAAATGAATGAGGGCTTATTATTGTAAATTTGGCAAATGATGCGTGAGCAAATTTCTGTTTTCGATATGTTTAAGATCGGGATAGGCCCGTCAAGCTCGCATACGCTGGGCCCCTGGCGCGCAGCACTCGGATTTGTGCACATCCTCGAACAAAAAAACTTACTTGCCGGGGTTTTACAAATAAAGATATTGTTATATGGGTCGCTTGCTAAAACAGGCAAAGGGCATGGAACCGATATCGCCATACTTTTAGGATTAAGCGGCGATGATCCTGTAACCTTCGACGTGGAACAGGTTGATCCCAAAACCGAACACATAAAAGCTTCGCAGACACTCAAATTGTCCGGAAAAAAATCCGTTGATTTTGTTTATGAAGAAGACCTGTTGTTCTTGTATAATGAGAGCCTGCCTTATCATCCCAATGCGGTAACTTTCCAGGCATTTTTAACGAACGGCACTGCGGTATCTGAAACATTCTATTCCATCGGCGGTGGGTTTGTGGTTAGGGATGGCGAGGAAAAAGAATCGAGTGCGGAAGTAGATTTGCCTTTCCCGATAGAAACAGCCGGTAACCTGTTGCACTGGTGCATCAAAACAGGGCTTAAGATATCAGAAGTGGTAATGGAAAATGAACACGCCTGGCGTACCGAGCAGGAAACTTGCGCGGGCGTATTAAATATTTTCAAAGCGCTAAAGGAATGTATTTACCGTGGCTGCCATACAACTGGGATATTACCGGGCGGGTTAAACGTTGCCCGGCGTGCAGCAACCCTTAACCGCAGACTGATAAAGGAAAATACCTATAACAATTTCGATGAATGGGTGACGGCTATTCGCAAAACCGGCAACAGCTTCCAAAATATTTTGGATTGGGTAAGCTGCTTTGCGTTGGCTGTTAATGAAGAAAACGCTTCATTTGGTAGGGTAGTAACCGCGCCAACAAACGGCGCAGCCGGCGTAATCCCGGCGGTATTACAGTATTACCTGGTTTTTTGCGGTGGTTATTCCGAGGAGCAAATTATACAATTTTTAATGACCGCGTCGGAGATAGGCAGCATTTTTAAGAAAGGTGCCACGATATCGGCGGCTATGGGCGGTTGCCAGGCTGAGATCGGCGTATCGTCAGCAATGGCCGCTGCTGCGCTCACAGAATGTATGGGTGGAACACAACGGCAGGTAATGATGGCTGCCGAAATAGCTATGGAGCACCACCTGGGCATGACCTGCGACCCGATAGGTGGCCTTGTGCAGATACCCTGCATCGAGCGCAATACAATGGGGGCCATAAAGGCGATAACTGCATCGCAACTGGCCCTTCAAACAAACCCGGATAACGCTAAAGTAAGCCTCGACGCAGTAGTTAAAACCATGTGGCAAACTGCACAGGATATGAACTCGAAATATAAGGAAACCGCAGATGGAGGATTGGCAATTAATATACCATTGAGCTTGCCGGAATGTTAAATAGCAAGTAGATTATTTAATGCCCTGCTTTTTTTAATTGCGCCTCAACCAACGGCTCCAGGCGCTGCATCCATTTACCATACATTATAGCGGAGGGGTGCAAACCATCGGCGGCAATTAAAGACGGATCTGTTGCTGCCTCTCTTGAAATATCAGTTATGTCTAAATAGTTTACACCTCTTTTTTGACTTTCGTCTTTGTTTATGGCGTTAAATTGGTCAATGAGTGGGCCTATCACGGCGTCCTGCCCGGCGGCAAAAGGCGTTACGCCGTAATCGGGAATAGACAGCACAAAAACCTTGCTGGAATCGCCGCCTGTGAAATTTATTGCTGTGTTCAATACCTGGGCAAAGTCGGCACGGTAGGCGGTTTGGCTTTTATTTTGATACTGATCATTTACGCCGATAAGCAACGTAACGAAGCTAAACTTTTTATTATTTATGTTGCTACGGCCAATTGCTCCGATCAGCTCAGCCGTTGTCCACCCGGTTGTCGCAATAATAGTAGTGTTTTGTACATTAATTGATTTCGCCATTAATAACCGGGTAAGTTGGTAGGGGTATGAATCAGATAACGGCACCGATTCACCAATGGTGTAGGAGTCGCCCAACGCGAGGTAAGTAATAGAATCTGTATTCGGCATAGTTTTGATACTATCGGGTTTGCTGATACTTACAGCCGCCATATTGTTGTTATCCACTTTTTTTGCACAACTTGAAAAGGCCGTAAGCCCGATTAATATGATCTGTAATAACTTCATAATACCTCCATATCAAAAAGTACGGAAATATGCTGTCTTAAGATTTTTTTAACCTCATTAATGTCAATAAATCTGCCCAATTCCTTTTGCATGGATGTTACATCCTTATCGTCAATACCGCAAGGCACTATGTTTTTAAAATAAGTAAGGTCGGTATTTACATTAAAGGCAAGGCCATGCATCGTTACCCAACGGCTGCAACGCACACCCAGCGCACAAATTTTTCGGGCTTTTTCATTGTCCGCATCAAACCAAACACCAGTATAACCTGGGTATCTGCCGGCTTTTAATCCGTAATCGGCAAGCGTCAGAATTACTGCTTCTTCCAGCGTTCTTAAATATAAGTGTATATCCGTAAAAAAGTTGTCGAGATCAATGATAGGATACGATACGATCTGGCCCGGCCCGTGGTAAGTGATGTCACCGCCGCGGTTAATCAGGTAATAAGATGCCTTTTTATCTTTCAGGCCCTGCTCGTCTAATAGCAAATGTTCGGGCTTGCCACTTTTACCTAAGGTATAAACATGCGGATGCTCACAAAATACCAGGTAATTTGGCGTGGGCGTATATTCCTGGTGTTCGTTTCCTTCAGTTGCTGCTTGCCGGTTGCGGATATCAGTTTTTAATTGAACGGTTTTCGAGAACAAAGTCTCCTGTTTGTCCCAGGCTTCTTTGTAGTCAATTAAACCCCAATCGCTGAATGTTACCTGTTTGTTCTTCATCTCACCCGCCTTTTACATATCCGATCATATAATCATGGTATTGCATATAGCCTACGTCATAGTTCAGATTTGTTGCGTCTTTACACAAGTTAGCCTGTATATAACCATGGCCTTCAAAGTTAAATGGCGATAATATAATATTGTCGGCAAATGACACTTCTTTTTGTCCGTAGCATTTGTAAACAGCTTCTTTAGCACACCAGCAAACGTATAATTGCTGAATTTTATATTGAGGGTCGATAAAGGCCATTTCCCCCGGCTTCATAAACTTATTGGCAATACGTTCAACCTTTTCCTTTACCTGCTCAATATCTATCCCTACCGGCTGCTTTTTGCTGATCATTACCGCAGCGTAATCAAAAGAATGACTTAAGGAGATATGGTAGGGGAGATTTACCAGGTAGGGCTTTCCGTTTGCGTCAACTTTACAGTCGATATATTCTTCGGTACGCAGCATTTTGCGCAGTAAAACGCGCGTACCCAGCCAGTGCAGGTTACGCTTGCCTACTTTAAGCTGCTCGTAGTAAGCTTTCTCCTGTTCGTTCAGTTGTAACTGCTGGTACAATTCGTCAGCTTCTTCTTCAATTTTCCAAACAGCGAAGTCTGTGTCATCATCAACCTG
>CAZZUU010000345.1:0-4693 GCA_964657275.1 uncultured Mucilaginibacter sp.
TACCGTAGGTACGGTTACCGATGTAAACGGAAATTTTTCATTACAGGTGCCGCCGGATGGAAAGGCAGTTACTTTTTCTTATATCGGTTATATGTTTGTTGAGCAACCGATAACTGGTAGCGCAATGGCGATTGGTATGGCGCCCGATTCACGAACGCTGGCAGAAGTGAATGTTGTATCTGTTGGATATGGCACTAGAAGGGAAGATGATGAAGATGGTGAACTGAAAGGACGAGTTGCTGGTGTGAACATAAGAGGAATTTCAAGTACAATACCCATTGGCGTAAACAAAATGGACAATCAAACGAATGTGGAGTTTAACATTGAAAACCCATATTCAATTCCCAGCGATGGCAAACAATACCTGGTAGAGATAAACCAAATCGATGTGAAAGCAACCTACCAGTATTTTGTAGCGCCTAAATTAAACACCGACGTATTTTTAACGGCACAAATAACCGACTGGAACAAATATAACTTTCTATCCGGCGAGGCTAACCTGTTTTTTGAAGGGACCTATATCGGGAAATCATTAATAGATACGCATAATGCTACCGATACTTTAAATGTGTCGTTGGGCACCGATAAAAATATTGTAGTGACCCGCACCCTTCAAAAGGAGCTGACAGAAAAGCAAGCTTTTGGATCCAATAAAAAAGAAACCAGGAATTGGCTCATCGATGTAAGAAACCGTAAAAACCAACCTGTGAACCTTTTAATTGAAGACCAGGTACCCGTTTCGCAAAATTCATCCATAGAGGTTGAAACACAGGAAGCATCCGGTGTTAAACCTGATGTACTTACAGGCAAGGTTTCGTGGAATTTACTGCTAAATTCGCAGGATGATAAAAAGCTGCAATTAAAATACCAGGTTAAATATCCCAAAAATCAATCCGTAATTGTTCAATAAATAAATGCACGATCTGTTACCACTTTTACCCGGCTCTATATCCAATGTTTTGGGCAGCATACCTTACTTTATGCCCGAGATTTATTTGGCAGTACTGTTCGTTTTGGTATTGGTGACCGATCTTTTGTTCGGAAGAAATTCTCAAAATTTATGCAGGATTGTTGCCTGCGCAGGAATATTGCTGGTGATCCACAAGGATTACCAGCAAATTCAGTTATTAGTGCTGGATAAGCAAACAAACGGCCTTTTCATATTCGGGCCTATGCTGGCCCTTAACCATACGGCGATAAATTTTAAGCTGGTTATTGACGTGCTTGCATTTATCCTGTTGCTGTATTTTGAATGGGACGACCGTTTAAATTCCCACCATAAAAAACTATCGGACCTGTACACTATTGCCATCGGCGCATTGTTCGGGTTGCATTTAATGACGATGGCGGTCAACCTGTTATCCATCTACGTCGCTATCGAACTGGTTTCCATAACCTCCTATTTGATGGTAGCCTACCGGTCTGAAAGCGTCTTAAGCACCGAGGCGGGATTAAAATACGTGCTATTCGGTGCTGCGTCGTCGGCTATGATGCTTTACGGTATATCATTGCTTTACGGTTTTAGCGGCTCACTCAGTTTAGCTGACAGCAATTTTATAAATAACTTATTACAGGTTAAACCAATAGCGGTTTCATTTGCCTTGGTATTTGTTTTAATAGGAATCGGATTCAAATTATCATTTGTACCGATGCAATTTTGGGTGCCCGATGTTTATGAAGGCGCGTCAACGCCTGTAACAGCGTGGCTATCTACCCTGCCAAAAATTGCCGGGTTTGCTCTACTGGTTAATTTTTTACGTCCCTTTGTTTCCAACGCAGATTGGACAGCTTTTGATTTTCGGGCGTTTTTTGGAGTGATTGGTATCATCACCATGATAGCCGGGAATTTCGCAGCGATATTTCAAAACAATATCAAAAGAATGCTGGCTTATTCCAGCATAGGTCATACAGGCTTCGCGCTAATGGCAGTGGTAACGTTCACTAACATTGGGATATCCGATTTGACGTTTTACCTTGCAGTGTACGGCATAGCAAACATCGGCGCACTTGCGCTCGCCAGCTATTTCGTAAACGAAGCAGGTGCGGATGATATGAATGGCTACAAAGGGCTGGGCCATAAGTATAAAATGGCATCTATTTGTTTCCTAATCGTATTGGTATCTCTAACTGGTTTGCCGGGAAGTGCGGGCTTCATGGGGAAATTTGCTGTCTTTTCCGCAGTGTATGGAGCGTATGAGCAAAATCATAATATTTGGCTTTTGCTATTGATGATTACCGGCGCGTTAACAACTGTTGTATCGCTATTTTACTATATAAGAATTCCCCGCAATTTATTTTTAAGACGGACAGATGCTGTCATAAACCCGGTAATCTCAACCTATTCTATTATCAGTTTAGCCACCGGCATCAGTTTAATAATAATTTTCCTGGGCCTCTTTCCCGATTTCCTGCTAAAGTTTTTATAAACTCCTATTTTTTATAAAATTTTCAATAAAATTGAACTTTTATTTCATTTTTATGTGATTTAAATCATACTTTCAGCCCACAATTTTATTGTTCTCTGAAAATAGTATGAAACGTTATTTCCCTTTTTTCCTGATTCTGGTAATTTTAACCTTAACTTTTCTTTTTCCATCCATTGAACTTCATAACACAGCCAGCAACCCCAAATTCAATACGGGCGATATCGCCTGGATGCTGATGTCGACCGCATTGGTTTTGATCATGACGCCCGGACTTGCCTTTTTCTACGGCGGAATGGTAAACAAAAAGAATGTGATCTCCACGATGCTGCAAAGCATTGTGTGCATGGTGATCATTACCGTGCTGTGGGGAATATTTGGTTTCAGCCTTGCTTTTGGCGATAGCTTTCATGGCATCATCGGTAATCCTTCCACCTATTTTATGATGAAGGGTATGTTGGGTAATTCAACATGGAAACTGGCGCCTACAATCCCATTGCTGTTATTTGCGATGTACCAGTTAAAATTTGCCATCATTACACCTGCGCTCATCACCGGTGCTTTTGCCGAGCGTATCCGCTTTAACTCCTACATCATATTTTTATGCCTGTTCTCCATCTTTATATTTTCACCGTTGGCGCATTGCACCTGGCACCCCGACGGTCTCCTGAATAAATTGGGCGTGCTCGATTTTGCCGGAGGGACCGTTGTGCACATGTCGGCCGGATGGGCGGCGCTGGCCTCAGCCTTGTATCTAAAACGCAGGAACGAGCCTAACCACGCCCCGGCACGCATCACTTATGTGATGATCGGAACGGGCCTGTTGTGGTTTGGTTGGTTTGGCTTTAATGCAGGTTCGGCATTTGGAGCAAACCATTTGGCTGTAACCGCCCTGGCAACCAGTACAACAGCATCGGCGGCGGCAGGATTAACATGGATATTTTTCGATATGTTCCGCGGTAAAAAGCCGTCAGCCATGGGTACCTGTATCGGCGCGGTGGTCGGTTTGGTTGCTATCACACCAGCAGCAGGGTACGTTTCTGTGCCGCATTCACTGGCAATCGGTATTATCTCCGCAGTGGTAAGTAACCTCGTTGTGGAATGGCGCACCCGTACATCCATTGATGACACGCTGGATGTGTTCCCTTGTCATGGCGTTGGTGGTATGGTAGGTATGCTATTAACCGGCGTATTTGCCAATCAAAATGTAAACGCCGGTAATACTACCGGCGACGGGCTGTTTTTTGGGCACACACACTTATTCTTCGTGCAATGCTTCGCTTTGGTAGTGGTATCGATATTTTCATTTTTCGGCTCGCTGTTATTGTTGAAGATAACCGATATGATTTCGCCCCTGCGTGTGTCAAGAGAAGAAGAGTTGATCGGACTGGATATTAGCCAGCATGGCGAGAAACTATAATTGAACACGAACCTCTAATCACCTATATGCCTGGCCTGCCCGCAATTTGCGGGCAGGCTTTTTTGTGGGCTACCGAGATTTTGCTCCGAAGGAGCATTTGCATCAGGTTTATTTCCTCAATCCTCTCAGATAAGCAATAGTAACCGGTATCTGCGTAGCATGATCCGGGCTTTCGTCCTCAATAAAATAATACTTAATTCCAACTTTTTTGGCTGCTTTTAATACCTCGGGGTAATTGATCTGCCCGGTGCCTACCGCTACATCATTGTGGGTACTGGTGCCGCCGGTAAGATCACTTGGAACGCCTTTACGGATGTCTTTCAGATGAGCCATCTTCCAGCGGCCTTTATATTTATAGAGGAGTTTTGCGGGATCTCCACCACCGTGAAAGGTCCACATGATATCCATTTCAAATGATAAATAATCGGGGTTTGTGTTTTTTACAATATAATCAAACAGGGTGCCGTCTTCATAAGGGCCAAACTCGTAGCCGTGATCGTGGTAACACAAAGTGATACCGTTTTCCCTTAACACTTTGCCGCCGCGGTTAAAATCATCCACCGCTTTTTTAGCATCATCAATGGTAAATGTTTTTCCGTGAGGTATCCAGGCCACCATTACATACTTGCAACCAAAAAGCTTTGCTTGTTTTACCACAGATTCAGGGTCTTTGGCCACTGCTCCGTAATCTACGCCGATGGACGGTATGCTTATCCCGCGGTCATCAAGCATCTTTTTAAATTCTTCGGGAGAAAGTGGATCGTTTGTATCTATTTCAGAAAGTGCTTGATCGATGCCAATGATATGTTCTTCATGCGAGTCATGCACTTCTTCGTCGCTGAATTCTTTG
>CAZZUU010000346.1:0-4667 GCA_964657275.1 uncultured Mucilaginibacter sp.
TATATGTAACAGAATCGGCAACGCATTGGGTTTGGATTTACCAGGTTGAGGCCGACGGAACGTTAGCCAACAAACAGCATTATGGGTGGCTCCACGTGCCCGACGACTCCGACAATGCATGGCCCGACGGATTGAGATGCGATAAAAACGGCCGTATTTATGTTACCTCGAAATTAGGTATCCAGATAATGGACGATATAGGCCGGGTACTGGCCATTATACCAATGCCAACTCCCGGTCCGGCTAATATTTGCTTTGGCGGCCCAAATTTTGATGTGATGTATGTTGCCTGCAGGGACAAAGTGTATCGCCGCAAGGTAGGCGTACATGGGGTTAATGCATTTGAGAAACCGGTAAAACCGGTTTTGCCAAAGCTTTGATGGGATTAAGCGCGCCTGCTTAAACGGGCGGATTTTGTTCCCGTGTCAACCTATGCCTGTATAAGACCCTTAATAAACCTAGCGGGTATAATTGTAGCTGGTTTTGGTTGTTATGATCCTGGTTTTGAAATCTACTGTTTGCTGAATAACAATTTCGGTATGAAATGTGAGCAGTGAAGAACTTAATTGGTCAATGGCGGCGGTTTCGGTAACGATTTTATTGCTGAACATTATTGCCGTTGGAGGAGCAAGGGTTGTATCAAGCCATAAGGTGCCTATAAAGAAGGGTTTCATTGTGAGAACGGTGTCTGCAGGAGGGCTGTAGTTGCCAATATAGCCTGCCGAACCGGGCTGCCCAAGCGGGATAAGGCCGTTTAAGCCAAAAGCAGCTGTAGCTATATAAGAACCATCGCTGTTAAATGTTATGCTGGCCTTTGATTGATCTGATGCCGAACTTTCTGACTGTACCTTGCTCACATCATTTATATAAATACCAATATGCTGCGTTTGCAGTTTCCATGTGCCAATAATCATGCTCTGCTTCGTTTTAACTGGTTTGCCTCCGCAGGCACAAATAAAACTAATTAGCGCGATGCCTAAAAAAGGATATAATTTATTCATAGTGAGTGGCGAATAGCGGATGAATTAAATTGTTAAGTACGTAGCCTGTTTTAATGCGTAAAATACTTGGTTTAAGGTATAGCTGTCGCTTTTTAACAAGTGACAAAGATAATTATAAGCTCATGATTTCACAAAGGGATTTGGTGCTTTTTAGTAAAGTTTCAGCCTGTGTTTGACGATAACGCCCCCTTGGGGTCAAGCATCTTTCGCTTGACCCCGACCGATTTTGAGAGTCAACACACAATCTGCGGGGACGGAACTGCAAAAAAATGCCATGCCGATGCATTTATAAATAAACCATTTGATATTGATCACTTAAAACAAGTGGTTAAACGTTGTTTAACGGCATAGCTAATTATCTCCGCCCCTGACTAGGGAAAACAAAAATTAATTATTTAACTTTATTAATAAAACGATTAATCTCCTATGTCGGGCGTTAATAAAGTTATTCTTGTTGGTCATTTGGGTAAAGATCCGGATCTGCGGTACTTGCCTGACAATACTGCTGTTGTAAGTTTTCCTTTAGCGACTACGGAGTTCAACATTAAGAATGGCGTTAAAGTTGAACAAACCGAATGGCATAATATTGTGATGTGGCGTGCGCTTGCTGAATCGGCCAAAAGAAATTTACAAAAAGGGAAACTAGTTTATATGGAAGGCAAATGCCACACACGTTCATTCACCGATAAAGGTGGCATCAACCGGTATACAACCGAAATTATTGTTGACACCTATACTCTTTTAGGCAGAAAAAGCGACGTGGAGGTAGCGTTTACCCGCGATGACGAGGCGTTTTAATTGTGCATTTTTGCAGTAACATCTTCGATTGACAATAAAATTAGGTGTTCGCCGCTCAAGGTGTCTATTTGCCGGGCATTTAAATGCAGTACCAGTTTTTCTGAATTTACCAGTTTAACCTCAAAATCCTCCATTACTTTTTTTTCGGGTAAAATACGCTCAAGCAAATCGCGCAACTCGCGAATGTTCCATTCCCGGTTTCCAACGTCATACAGGTACCGCTCAGCAACCTGCGATTCCGACAATTTGAACTTTGTATAAAAACTATTGCTGGCACGTTTAACCCTCAGATCATGCCCCAGTATCAGCAGCGGGTCGCGAATGGTACTTATAATGGCGTCTGTATACATCCGGGCAGCACTCAGTTGGTCGTTTCGGTCCAGCAGTTCCTTATTAACAATCAGAATTTCCTCATTGATACTTTGCAGCTCTTCCTTAGATGTTTCCAGCTCTTCATTCATGCTCTGCTGCTCTTCACTTGAAGAAAGCAACTCTTCATTATAGCTTTGCAGTTTTTCGTTGGTTGATTCCTGCTCCTCGCTGATCAGCCGCATATCGGCCCTTGCCTGTATAAGCTCACGTTCAAGCTGCTCAACCCTTATCTGCGCTTCAGAGTACGATGTATCCCCCTCGTTGCGGGTAATCTCAAACATATTCGGCTGTATGCCCGTTGATGACGCTGACTGAAAGGCTACGAGGTAATATGGCTCGGAGGCGGAAAACAAGGGGATAACATGTAAATTAACAAAATGCTGCAGGTCGTTCAATTTATAAAAAACGCCGTATTTGTTAACCGGTACAGTACTGGTTTTTGCCTGGAGCAATAAATTGCGCAGTTCAAAGGCGATGTCGTCTTTCGCAATTTTTAGCAGGTTAAAACTTGGCCTGCCGGTAGGCAGCGAAAGCCAGGGATCGGTAAGGCCTTTAAATTGGATAATGTCAAACTTCTCGTTAATTAAAACGCAAGGGGGTATCAGGTGGGCCAGCATGGCGTCTTCGGCAATTTTAAAAATGTCCTTTTCTGCTTCTACCTTACGCAAGTCGCGGTTAATTTCCTTGAAAGCTGTTTCGCGTGCGTAGGATGCCACGCTCATATACCTGCCATCGGGGCCTTTCTTTAAATAGAGCTTGTCATTTGGTTTTAGCGACGTAAATATGTCCGACTGCCGGCCAATGGTTTCAGATTTGCCGAGCAACAGATATCCATTTTTGTTCAGCGCGTAATGAAACGTTGTGAGCAGCCTGTTTTGCAGCACAGGCTCCAGGTAAATCATTACATTTCTGCAGCTTAACAGGTCGATTTTTGAAAAAGGCGGGTCTTTCAACAAGTTATGATGCGCAAAAACGCACATATCCCTTATTGCTTTATTAACCTGGTATTTGCCGTCTGTTTTGGTAAAGAATTTTTCAATCCGGGCCTCGCCTAATCCTTCCATTTCGGTAAGGCTGTATAAACCCGATCGTGCTTTTGCGATTGCGATCTCAGATATATCGGTGGCAAATAGCTGCACCTTGATCAAAGATGCCCTGTCACCCAAATATTCATAAAGACAGATAGCCATGGAGTAGGCTTCCTCGCCCGTAGCGCAGCCGGCAACCCATATGCGCAGGGGTTCATTTTCCGCCTCTTTGTTTTTTACCAGTCTCGGGAAAACCTCCTCGCTAACCATTGTAAATGTAGCCGGATCCCGGAAAAAGCTGGTTACGGAGATCAGCATGTCGTTATACAGGTCGTCCTGCTCAGATTTGTCTGCCCTTAGGTAATCAAGGTAGTTAGCAGGTTTTTCGAGCTGTGCGAGCGCCATACGGCGGATGATGCGTCGTTTCAGCGTACTTGATTTATAATATTGAAAATCAATACCGCGCCGAACCCGCAGTATAGTTAGTATTTGTTTAAATATTTCATCTTCAGACTGATCTGCATAAAATGGCCGGTTGATCTCTATTAAACGGTCGGCTATCATCGCCGGCGGCAATACGAAGTCTATTACGCCTGCTTTAACGGCATTGTTAGGCATGCTGTTATACGATGCGGAGCCGCCATCCTGGGCAAACGTAATCCCACCATAGGATTTGATTACCTGTAAACCCACGGTGCCATCACTTAATGACCCCGACAAAACTATCCCAACGGCGTAGCTTTGATGAACCGCGCCAAGCGAAGAAAAGAAAGTATCAATGGTATCGTTTTTTTTAAGATCGTTTTTGCGGTCGGTGAGTTGCAGTTCGCCGTCAATTGCCGTTACCACTTTATTTTCGGGAACGATGTACAGCACATCAGGTTCGATATGAACCTTGTCTGTAATAGACTGAACAGGAATTGGCGAAACCGGCGCCAAAATTTCGGGCAAAATACTTACATGCCTCGTGCTTAAATGCTGAATAAAAACAAAAGCCATTCCTGATTTTGCAGGCAGTGCCCGTAAAAATATTTTTAAAGCTTCCAGCCCCCCGGCAGAAGCACCGATGCCTACAACCGGGAATAAATGAGCAGAGGTGCTTGGTTTTTGAGTTTTTTTCATGCCAAATGCCCGGGATTTTGTTGTACTTCCAATCAAACTTCCCGAAACACAATATTAAATTATTGTGCACAATAATGAGACCATTTTACAATGTTTTTGATTGCCAGGAAGGAAGAGGTTAGATAGATGCAAGTGTTCTTCGGCTGCAAGGCCCTCATCTTTAAATTACTACAAATTATATTATAACAATTTCGCGAAAGCCAATCTATACAAATAAAAAACACTTACCAATTTTACCCGGTAAGTGCTTTAATGTTTGTGGGAGTTACTGGGTTCGAACCAGTGACCCTCTGCTTGTAAGGCAGATGCTCTGAACCAGCTGAGCTAAACTCCCTTCGTTTTGGGA
>CAZZUU010000347.1:0-4636 GCA_964657275.1 uncultured Mucilaginibacter sp.
TCGGTTCCGTTTGTAGCTGTATTATCGGCAATGTCATTAGTTGCAAGCGCTATGGCGGCAGGGTCGGGGGTAACCTCCGGGCCGTTTACAAACTTATCATAAGCTGTGCGGTTCTCAAACGGACGCTTGCCTAATATATCTTCCAGATCAGATTGGAAAAGCACCTCTTTCTCCAATAATTTTTGGGCTACTTTTTCTAATCCGTCACGATGTTTTATCAGTAGCTCTTTGGTTCGTCCGTAAACTTCTTCAACCAGTTTGCGCACTTCATTATCTATTAATTCGGCAGTTGTGTCTGAATATGGCTTATTAAACTGGTGTTCGCCCTGCGGGTCGTAAAACGATAAGTTTCCAACTTTATCGTTCATACCGTAGAGCTTAACCATTCCATAAGCTAAACGCGTAATGCGTTCCAAATCACTTAACGCTCCGGTTGTTATTTTACCAAACACAATATCTTCAGCAACACGGCCACCCATTGATAACGTCATATCATCTACAAGCTCTTCCTTTGCAACCAAAAATCGTTCATTGGGCAAATATTGGGCATATCCCAATGCCGCAACGCCGCGTGGTACAATAGAAACTTTAACCAACGGATCAGTATGCTCCAAAAACCAGCCCGCAATAGCATGCCCGGCTTCGTGATAAGCTACAACGCGTTTTTCTTCCGGCGTAATAAGTGTATTCTTTTTCTCAAGGCCACCAATCACACGGTCAATCGCGTCCTGAAAATCCTTCATGTCAACCGCCTCTTTGTTTTGACGTGCAGCTATCAAAGCTGCTTCGTTACAAACATTGGCTATTTCGGCGCCTGCAAAACCGGGTGTTTGTGCCGACAGCTTTTTAGGATCAACACCGTCAGCGAGTTTAAGCGGTTTTAAGTGCACTTTAAATATCTGCTCGCGGCCATTCAAGTCCGGCTTATCGATAGAAACCTGCCTGTCAAAACGGCCGGGGCGCAATAGTGCAGAGTCGAGCACATCGGGACGGTTGGTTGCTGCCAGGATAATGATGCCCGAATCGGTACCAAAGCCATCCATTTCAACCAATAGCTGGTTTAATGTGTTTTCGCGCTCGTCATTACCACCTACAATATTGTTTTTACCACGGGCTCGGCCAATGGCGTCAATTTCGTCAATGAATATGATACAGGGAGCTTTGTCTTTTGCCTGGCGGAAGAGGTCACGCACCCTTGATGCACCAACACCCACAAACATCTCCACAAAATCAGATCCCGAAAGGGAAAAGAAAGGAACGTGTGCTTCGCCGGCTACGGCCTTTGCCAACAACGTTTTACCTGTTCCGGGCGAGCCGATCAGCAATGCGCCTTTTGGTATTTTACCACCCAGGTTGGTGTATTTCTTTGGATTTTTAAGGAAATCCACAATTTCCATAACCTCTTGTTTGGCTTCTTCAAGCCCGGCAACATCATTAAAAGTAACCGATACCTGTGCCTCTTTGTCAAACAAAGTAGCTTTTGATTTGCCAATGTTAAATATCTGGCCGCCCGGGCCGCCACCGGCCCCGCCTGACATGCGGCGCATGATAAATAACCATACTGCAACCAGCAATACAGCCATTATAATGCATTGAACAAACCAGTTTGATAACAAGCTCTCGTGGCCCGGCTCATAAGTAATAGGTACTTTTTGAGCATCGGGGACGTCTTTTTCAGAGGCGTTTATAGACTGTTTTAAACTTTCGTAGCTGGCATCGTTAAACGTGTACTGGGGGTCTGCTGCGCCGCTCATATTGCCAAAAGGCCGCTGATCTTTTTTTGCATCAGCATACTGCGGTTTGCTTAAGCTGCTCTTTTTTATGTAAACCTCTGCTACAATAAGGTCGCCGCTACGATAGGCAACAATTTTATCAACATCACCCTTTTTAAGCATTTCTTCATCAAAACGCTGAAAAGTAATGGGGTTTGTGGTACTGCCGTTTAGCAATGTGGCCAGGCCTAATAAAACCACAATAATGATGGCGTAAAACCACATAAAAGTGGGTTTAGAGGGCTTCGGGGCTATTTTTTTAGTCGGTATTTTCCGTATGGGTTTTGGTTTTTCCAATTGATTATCTTTCATTTCTTTACAAGCTCAAACTTACAATCTTTTATTAATATTCGGAACGGACAAGACAATGACGCATTTGCAGCGAACTTGTTACTAATGCTTAAGCGCTTTTATAGTTTTTAATTTCAGCGTCGCCCCAAAGGTCTTCCATTCCATAAAATTCACGTTTATCGGTCCTGAAAACGTGTACAACAACATCTACGTAATCCAGCAGTATCCATTCGCCAAACTCCAGGCCCTCTTTTTGCCAGGGGTGCTGTTGTGTGGCTTTAAAAATTTCTTCTTCTATGCTATTGGCTATGGCTTTTACCTGGGTGGATGATTCGGCATGACAGATTACAAAAAAATCGGCTACCGAACTGAATATATTACGAAGGTCTAACCTGATAATATCATTTCCTTTTTTTTCCTGTATGCCATGTATGGCTAATTCAGAAATGTAAGCAGATTCACTTATCGCTTTGTTTTTTACCATCAAAAAGAATTAGTTTTGAACGATTTCGGGTTATAAATTATTATACTTTGCAAAATAACATATTTTCAGGATTATTTATAGGACAAAATTTTGTTACAATTAAAGAAGTTGACTCAACCAATAATTTCCTTAAAAACTTAGTCTCAAATTCCAAGCCATTGATGGAAGGAACGGTCATTATGGCAGAAAACCAATTTGCGGGCAGGGGGCAACAGCAAAATGGCTGGCATGCCGAACCCGGAAAGAATTTAACTTTCAGTCTGCTTTTACAACCTCACTTTTTAGATATTGCCAACCAGTTTGATTTAACAAGAGTAATAAGCCTCGGGGTGTTTGATGCCCTTGAACCGTTACTTGGCAAAAAGTTAAAGATAAAGTGGCCAAATGATATTTACTACTCCAATTATAAGCTCGGTGGTATGTTGATTGAAAATTTGGTACAGGCGGGAAGGATCAAAAGCTCGATTATAGGTATTGGGATTAATGTTAACCAGGAAATTTTCCCGCTTCATTTGTCAAATGCAGCGTCGATAAAACAAATCTTACATCAGGATTATGATTTAAAGGCTTTATTATCCGAAATTTGTCGGCACATTGAAGGATATTACCTCAATTTAAAAGCAGGGAAAATTTCTTTTATAAGGGAAACCTATTTAACCCGACTTTACTGGTTAAATGAACATCGGGATTTTAAAACCCGCGACATGATTTTTAATGGAGTTGTTAAAGGTGTTAATGAAAGCGGCCTGCTGGTTGTGCAAAACAATAATGGCGAGAAAACGGAGTTTAGCCTTAAAGAAATCGAATTTTTAAATAAAATATAGTCATAAATGAAAAAACTATTATTGCTGGCAGCATTGTGGATTACAGGCGTTAGCGTTTATGCTCAAATAGAGGCGCCTGTTAAATGGTCATACGCGGCTAAGAAGATCAATAGTACCGAGGCGGTTATATTGTTAAAAGCAACCATCCAGAGCGGGTGGCATATTTACGGTATGGATGTAAAAGATGGCGGGCCGATAAAAACATCATTCACCTTTTCGCCATCAACCGAGTTCACGCTGGTTGGCAAACCCGCCCAGCCGAAGCCTTTATCAAAATTTGAAAAGTCTTTTAGCATGAATGTAACCTATTTTGAAAATTCAGTTATTTTTCAGCAAAAAATAAAGCTAAAATCGGCGAAGGCAACAACTGTTAAGGGACAACTGGAGTATATGACCTGTAACGACAAAAAATGCCTGCCACCCGAAGATGTGGATTTTTCAGTTTCCATAGCTAAATAATCCGCAGCAGATAATGAGATCCTCCCATCGTTTCTTTAGTACCGGGTTATTTTTAGTAATCGTCATTGCACTTTGTATAACATCAATTGGTTCGGCTAAAGCCGATCAAAAAAAAGGAGCCGATACGGTTTCTACTGCTGACGTGCAATTTACGGCGATACCAACCGCTGCCGATAGCATTGCCATGAGAAAGCAGATGAAGGCTACGCTTAATGCAACCAAGCAGGCAATGGCAAAAGCTAAAGCGGCAATTATAAAAGCGAAAAAACTTTCTGATAATAAACCCAAAACACTTTGGGAAATATTTCTCGCCGGCCTTATAGGCGGCTTCACTGCAGTAGTGTTGCCATGTATTTATCCTTTGCTGCCTTTAACGGTAAGTTTTTTTACAAAAAAGGGCGGTACACGTGCCAAAGCTGTATTTCAATCTGTTATCTATGGGTTATCTATCATCATCATTTACGTGGCATTGGGCATGCTCATTTCTATCATATTTGGATCTGATGCATTAAACGAGCTCGCTACCAATGGCATATTTAACCTGTTTTTCTTTTTATTACTGGTGGTTTTTGGTGTTTCATTTTTGGGAGCGTTTGAACTCACCTTACCAAGCTCATTAGCCAATAAACTGGATGCAAATGCCGATAAGGGCGGTTTAACAGGCATCTTCTTCATGGCATCTACGCTGGTAGTGGTATCATTTTCATGCACCGGCCCAATAATAGGCACTTTACTGGTTGATGCCGCATCAAAAGGCGACAGGTTGGGCCCGGCTGTGGGCATGCTGGGGTTTTCACTGGCGTTAG
>CAZZUU010000348.1:0-4578 GCA_964657275.1 uncultured Mucilaginibacter sp.
ATAGGCCCTGGCATCTTTTGAAAATAACTTGCCGATACCAGGTGTAATATAATTAAAATAAAACTTATATAACTGTTTAACCGGGAACACCTTCGGTTTTGAAAATTCAAGTACTACCGCTTTTCCGCCTTGTTTTAATACCCTGTGGATATCGGCCAGGCCAAGTTCAAGGTTCTCGAAATTACGAACGCCGTAAGCAACTGTTACCGCATCAAACTCATTTGCTTCAAAAGGCAGTTTTTCCGAGTCGCCCAGCTTTACCTCAAACTGACTGCCTAAACCGCGTTTTTTTATTTTTTGCTGCGCGATATCGAGCATGCCCTGGGAAATATCCACGCCGATGATTTTCTTTGGCTTTAAAATAGATAGTGCTTCGAAAGCAAAATCACCGGTGCCGGTGGCAACATCCAATATCAGTTTTGGCTTGTCGTTTTTTAGTTCGTTGATGGCTTTCTTCCTCCAGATGATATCAATCCCCAGCGACAAAAAGTGGTTTAAAAAATCGTAGGTTTTTGATATATTGTTAAACATATCGGCCACCTGCTGTTTTTTTGTGCCTTCGCCATCGTGGTAAGGCGTTATAATTTTACTCATCGATGGCAAAGATAGGGATAAATGATTTCGGATTTTTCACAGTTGTTTGTTTCAACGGCGTTCAAGAAGGCTGCGCCGTTGCGGATGTTAGATTTTTCGCTATTGTTTTGTTTTTAAGCGGTACTCAAGATGGCTTCGACGTTTCGGATTTATTTTTTAATTTCCGTCTGGATTTTTCTTTCACTTCACAATTATTTTTTTTCTTAAGAAGCCCAGTCTCCCATCCATGTCTGTACCCTCAAGTATGATGGTATAACCTGAAGGCTTATCTGCGCTGTAGAACGAAACCGTCGCATTTCCGGCGCTATCGGTTATAATATTTGGTTCCCAGTGAATTGTTGAGCGTAAATCGGGCAATAAGACTTTGTCGCTCTTGAGGGCGTACCTGGGACGATAAAACTGTTTTGGCAGGCTGAACGCTAAAGGCTTATATAGATAAACACCGGGGGTATGGTGCATAAAGGCGCCATTTCCTGAACGGGTAGTAACTTCTAAGTAAGCAAAAGAGAGGGGGCCTCTCTGGGCTAGCAGATCGGGATAAAATTTCTCGTCATATTTTAAACTTTTAGAAGTATTATACATCGCCTCGATGCCCACAATATCTTCAGCAGTTAAATTATTAAGATAGGTATTCAGAAACTCCTCCCTTTGGAACCTGATTGGAATTGGGGAGTCAGGATCCGGGACGAAAAAAAAGTCAGCATTTACGCCATCTATCACCAAAAACAAAGTGTTAAAATGTATTTTATAAACGTGGTTTACATTGGAGAAATCGCTTAACATTTTCTGCTGCAACATTTGAAGTAACGTCATTTTACCAGCCTTTTCCATGTCTTTTTCGTCAAGCACCTCGTCTGCGCCCGCTTCGTCGTTTAGGTTTTTCGAACCCGGTATTATTCTTTTGGCCTTTATAACCACTTCTTTTAAAACATGCCGCCCCGTCAGTTTTAACTCTGCCTGTTGTTTTATCAACCTGTTGGTAAGGCTGCGCAGCAATAAACTATCGCTGTTTACATACCACGGCGCAATCGTTTCACTGTTTTCCACAAAAACCGGCGGTTTAAATTCATCCACCGTTACACCAACATTAAAGTTTTTGCCGCGTTTGTTTTTTGCCTGTATGATAAATATGGCGGTATCTACCGGCAAAAGTCCTTTAAAAGTAAATATCCCGTCCTTGTTGGTAACTGTATCGCTAACAGAAGAAGGCTTTTTTGACAGCAATATCACCTCGGTTTTGGCCAGCGGTTTATTAAAGACATTGGTTACTGTTCCCCGTACAATAAACTCCCTTTCGGGCGTATATACAGGTTTTGTCTCAGGTCCTGTCACTTGTTTCCAGTCATAACCTATCCATCCTTGTGTAAGCAACAGGTTATCCAGTTCCGTTTTTAGCTCCGGGCTGTTGTTTTCAAAATAGTAACCCGGTTCTTCAACATTTCCTTTCAGATCTGACGTTAACAGTAAGTTGTTTTCAATATTACCAGCAGTACTATCCAATTTTACCTGATCCCCGTCTGTTACCGCCATTGAAAATGCGCCTTTTACCGGCTTACCCGTTTTATCAGTAACTTTTATTTTTAAGGCGATACTGTCGTGCGGGACATAGACATTTTTATCTGCTGTAATATTTACTTCAAGGTTATCATTTTGGTTTATATAATAAATACGCTCATTTAGAGGAAGACGGTCTGCACTTAACAAGGTAAACCGGGCGATACCGGTCGGAAAGAGGCTTTTCGGTACCGATATGGTTGATACCGTATTTTTCAAAACAAGCTGCGCCCCAAAGCACCCCACCCCCCGCGATTGCGCCACCAAATAATAAATGGCAGGCGCCCCGCTGCTAAACAGATTTGATGTAACTGTAACATGCACTTTTAAGGTATCGGTGTTATAGTCGGTTATTCTTAAGCCGGTGCCCGATAAATTAACAACTGGCAAGGGATAACTTTTGGTACCTCCATCCGGCAGGCTTAGTTTGGCGGTATAAATTTCGCCTCCCTGTGGTGTCAGTTCAAATGCACCCATTCCTTTGTGCAGCGATTTAAAGACAGCAACTTCCTGGTTTTTACTATCAACAACAATTCCGGACACGTCCAGTCCCTTTCCATCTTCGGCAATAGCTTTAAAGCCTATTTTTACAGGGATACCTGCCGCCATTTTCCCGCCCTCGGGCATAAATTGCAGGTCGGTATTTTCGGGCCGGTTGAGCCTTACCGGGATAATTAATGCTGTGGAATTACCATCAGCTTGCTTTGTTACATCATGGGCCGTGATAAAAAGGTTTTTAACGTCCGTGTTTCCCGGTACGTCAAAATTTACATCCAATTTTCCATCTACTCCTGTAGACGCATTACCTTTAATCAAGGTATGCTTGCCATTAATTACCGTTAGCTGCATATCTTTCAGGCGTACCGGCTCGCGGTTTAAACCGCTAATTAAAATATTGGCCCTGATGTTATCCTTCCCCTCGCGTTTTGATTGCTTGAATTCCGTAGTTACCAGGGATGTCTGATTATCGGCAGAGGCGATATAAAAGCTTTTTTTAAATATGTAATCTTCGCCAAAGTTGCGCATCCAGTTAGTATAAGCTCTAAGGGTATAGTTTCCTTCGGGCATACTTTCGTCGAGCGCGATATTTCCCCAGCTAAGTCCGGATGCCAACGGTACCATTATTCGCTTGATGGATTTATTGTTACTATCGTCCAATTCAATATATAAAAGGCCGCTGCGGGTGGATGGGGTAAGGTAATCGGCATTCAGGAGGTAAGCTTTAAACCATATGGTATCATTTTTCAGATAAGCAGGTTTATCTAATTGCAGGTACAGTTTTTCTACCGGCAGCCGGGCGCGAGTATTGTTCAATTGGCCGATGAGGGTATCGATTGGCTTAACTTGACCAATTGCATATATACGATACGCAGAAAACAAAATGGATAAAACAATACGGGTAATAAGGTTCATCGCAACTATTGCCGGTTTTATACAATAATACCGATAAATAGTATACGCCAATTATACTTTTATGTTTTTTAGGCCTGCGTATTATAAATTTTGTGGTGGCCTCAATCCCTGATCGATATTTCCTTTATTTTAATTGAAACGAGTGCCAAATGTTAAAAAATCAAACTAACAATCCTAACAAGCTTTCAACGTCAAGCCTCCTGGTATACATGGTTAGCTCACCGCTTTCATCTTTTGGCCAAAGTTCGCGCGGTCTGTCCCAATAAAACTCAACACCATTTTTGTCAGGATCATCCAGGTAAATAGCTTCTGAAACACCGTGATCCGAAGCGCCCGTCAACGGGTATTTGGCATCAATTAAACGTTGAAGGATAGCCGCAAGATCTTTTCTTTCAGGATACAAAATAGCGGTATGGAATAAACCCGGGGCATATTCTGGCGCAGGGGGCGCACCTTTACTCTGCCAGGTATTCAAACCGATATGATGATGATACCCGCCTGCAGATATAAACGCCGCCTGATCGCCATACATTGCCACTTTATCGAAGCCGAGTAAACCGCAATAAAAATCGAGGGATTTTTGAATGTCGCTCACCTTCAAATGCACGTGGCCAATGCGCGTTTGAGCGGGGATCTTATAATTTTCCATCTTAATATATGTTTAAACATCAAATTTACGGAACATCGCTCCCTTCTCTGTTTGGGAAATGTAATAAAACCTATAACCTTACCTATTATAATAGTGATTCCTTGTTCTCAAATATCACATCTTAAATCTACCTTTACAGCATGATCGTTAAATCAGCCGAGTTTATTTGCAGCAACACCCAAATTTCAAAACTCCCGCCGCCTGTAAAACCTGAATACGCTTTTATCGGCCGGTCCAATGTAGGCAAATCGTCGCTGATCAATATGCTTACGGGTAAAAAAGGATTGGCAAAAACTTCGCAAACGCCGGGCAAAACACAATTGATCAATCATTTTTTGATTAATGATAGCTGGTATATTGTTGATTTA
>CAZZUU010000349.1:0-4559 GCA_964657275.1 uncultured Mucilaginibacter sp.
ATTTGATTGAAATATTTGTGGCAGCTTATGATTGAGTCGTACATAATCAAAAGCTTCCTGTTCTTCAACCTTAAGGTCCTTATCTTTTTGATTGGTCAGTATCAGGCTGATGGCCTGGTAGTAGATAATGCCCGTGATGAACATTACTATTATTGTGGTGATAAGATTTACACGATTGTATCTCGCAGAAAGCTTCATTGTTCATTGAATTTATAACCCATGCCATAGGCTGCATGAATATAATCATTGCAGCCAGCCTCCACCAATTTTTTGCGGATGTTTTTTATGTGTGAGTAAATAAAGTCAAAATTATTGGCCATATCAATGCCATCGCCCCATAAATGTTCGGCGATTGCATTTTTTGATACCACCTTCCCCTTATTGGCAATAAAATAAATTAACAGGTTGTATTCTTTACGGGTTAGCTTTACAGGTACGCTGCCAACTTTTACCTCCTTAGCCAAAAGGTCAATAGTAATTTCATTAAATAGCAGCAAGTTACTGCCGTTAAATGTTTTGCGGCGGATAATTGCCGATACCCTCGCCTTCAGCTCCGATAAATGAAAAGGCTTTACTAAATAATCGTCTGCACCGAGGTTAAGTCCGTCGATACGATCGTCTAAGGAGTTTTTTGCAGAAATGATAAGGATACCATCGGTATGATTTGTCGCTTTGAGGGCCTTTAAAATATTCATGCCGTTTCCATCGGGCAGCGTAATATCCAGTAAAATGCAATCGTAAGTATAAAGATTGATCTTAGCCATTGCTGTTTGATAGCTACTGGCAGTTTCACAGATGTTGCCGGCCCCGCTAAAATATTCTTCGATGCTTTCGCGCAACCCTTCCTCGTCTTCAATTATCAGGATCTTCAAAACGGTTTTTTGGCTAAATGTACAAACTCAATGTTGTAGAGATTCTGTATTTTATCATTTTAACTATTACAAAACAAATTAAGTCGCCTAATCATCGATTTGAGACTAGCTAAGATGATAGCAAAAATAACGCTTGTGCTTTAAGCCGGTAACGAGAGAAATAATTGCAAACTAATGTTTGCCATTATTATACATATTGCTGTATAATTTGCTGTAGTTGGTTAGCCTGCATAACCCCGCTTTGACGCCACTTGGTTTGCCCAGATTTAAATATCATGAGCGTGGGTACGCTTTGAACATTATAAGCGCTGGCTGCGGCCGGATTTTTATCTATATCTATTTTAATGATGGTCACCTTGTCGCCCATCGATTCTTTTATCTGTTTCAATATTGGCGGCATCATTTTGCACGGCCCGCACCACTCTGCCGAAAAATCAACCAATACAGGTTTTTCTGAAGCAATGATGTCCTGGAAATTTGCCATAATTACGACGTTTATGTAAAAGTAACACTTTTATCAAGCGAAGGTTTGCGCCTCCCTCTAATTTTTAAGAATCGATAGATACATCAAAACCTACAATAATCTCACCTCATTACTTCCTCATTCGGTGTTCGGTGTTCGAAATTTAATTAATGTAACACCTTCGGCCTTGTACCGTTTATAGGTTCAAGAATGCTATTATCAGAAAGCCAATCGGCCAGGCGCTGCGGCCAGGTGTTTACAGATTTTAATTTTGACCGGTTCCCCATATTAAAGCCATGCTGACCGTGCGTAAGAATATGCGCTTCAACCGGCACTTTGGCGGCGCGGTATTTTTGCAGCAAATTTATAACCGAAGGAGAGCAGCACATATCATCGTTAGCGGCCAGTAAAAATGCAGGCGGCGCATTAGACGGTATCACATCAGGAATATAAGATGGGCCGGGATATATCTGAATAATAAAATTGGGCTTGGCACTTACCCGGTCAATTGGGTCGGCAGCATTCGGATCGCCGTTACCGGGATCAAAGGCCACCATATCAACCACTTCGCCGCCTGCCGAAAAACCCATCATGCCTATACGGTTAGTATCAATACCAAATTCAGCTGCACGGCTACGCACAAGTCGCATGGCACGGAAACCGTCCTGCCGGGCATGCACGGTAACTTTATAAGGAGAAAGTGTGTCGTTTTGCAGTCGGTATTTTAAAACAAATACGGTTACGCCAATACTGTTTAAAAACTTCGCCGGGTCAACTCCCTCCGGACCGTAAACCAACAGCCGGTGGCCACCACCGGGGCAAACCACTACCGCTGCACCCGTTGCTTTATCTTTCGGTGGCAAAAACACCGTAACCGACGGGTTATGAATATTTTTCACCCAATAGTCCTTCGCTTGTTCCGGCTCGTTACGGCGATTTTCAAAACCGGGCGCGCCGTTTTTCCATAATGGTATTACTAAAGGTTCGTTTTGTGCCAGCAAAGCGGCAGGCAAAAGCAGCAGGCAAATAATAGCTTTCAAATATTTAAACATGATAGTTGGATAAGCGGCGAAGGTGCAGCGTTAATATTTAAGTTTAGGTAAATATAGGTATATATCGATTATTTGAACGGCTGTAAGTAAAAAGTTACCTTGTTTCAAATCAGGCTACCTTATAAACACTTAGTTTTGTGTTATCTATATTTAAAAACATGATCACAGCCATAGATAAAAATACCGCGTTAGTTTTAATCGATCTTCAGAACAGCATCGTAGGATACCCGTTAGCGCACCCTATTGCCGGTGTTTTAAATAACGCGGCTAAACTTGTTGCCGCTTTCCGCAAAGCGGAGTTGCCGATAGTAATTGTAAACGTTAATGCTGCCGGCGCAGCGTGGACCAAATCGCGAAAGGAAGCAAACCAGCCAGCCCGGCCTGTTGCTGCCGAAAATGCTACAGATATTGTTTCCGAAATAAAAACTGATGCTGGTGATATTTTCATTACCAAACACACGTGGAGCGGATTTTATGAGACAGCCCTGGACGACGAGTTAAAGAAAAGAAACGTGACCGGCATTGTACTGGGAGGAGTTGCGACCAGCATAGGCGTTGAAGGCACGGCAAGGGCAGCCAGCGAGCGTGCATATAACTTAACATTCGCATTAGACGCGATGACCGATATGTCAATCGACGCGCATGAAAACAGTGTAAAGCGTATTTTTCCAAGAATTGGCGAATCAGGTACAACGGAGGAGATAATCAAAATGTTGAATGGTGATAGTCAGTAGGGAGTAGCCTCAACTTTGCCCACTCACTATTCACAACTCACTACTCACTATCTCACTACCCTCCCTTTCCATATATAAGGGCCTTTATTACCAACGAGGCCGATATACACGAAGTATAAAACATAAAGGGGAATTACCAGGATAACCAGGAACAGCAGATTTGTTCGTTTAAAAAACGAACAAACCGGGAAAAGAAAAACCAACTCAAAAACGTATCTCAATAAAAATTGCGTCGCGAAAAGCTTAAAAAAATATATATTGTAAAAGCTCAGGCAGCCGTTTATTAATAGGGAAACATTGAACAGCCAAAAGCAAACTACCAGGGCAACTACTTTTTTGTCCTTATACTTTACCGATTTTGATGCCCAGCGCCGCCTTTGCTGAATAAAAGACTGAAGGGTATACTTGGCGTGAGTAAATACCACGGCATCGTATAATTTCAGGAACCCTATTTTACCTGGGAAACGCTCAGCCACTTTTTGTAGCAGCAACTCATCGTCTCCGGACGCAAGGTCGTCTATTCCTTTAAAGCCGCCTACTTCATAGAAAACATCTTTCCGGTAAGCCAGGTTAGCGCCATTACAGGTTGACGCGCGCTTATTGCCGATAAACGCGCCGCCGGTAGCAATGAGCGAATAAAATTCCAAAGCCTGCATCCGCTCAAATAGCGATTTTTCTTCAAAATATGTCACCGGCGACGAGATCATTATGAGGCCTGTGCTTTCATAATAACCAACTATGCACGACAGCCATTTACTACCCATCCGGCAATCCGCATCGGTTGCTACCATCAACTCGCCGTTGGATAGTCTTATTGCTTCTGTTATCGCTTTTTTCTTATAAGAATTTAAGGGCTTATCTTCATTTAATTGTAACAACTTAACGCCCCGGTTAGCATAGCTGCTGATAATTGCGGCTGTGTTATCCGTTGAATGATCATCAACTATAATAATTTCGGTAAGATGTTTGGGATAATCCTGCGCTAAAATATCTTCGATAGTTAAATGAATCCGCTCGGCCTCATTCCGGGCGGCAATCATTACCGTTATCATCGTAGTAAAACCGGATTGTTTAATTTGTGGAGGCTTTAATGCACGCCACCCTATGATCAGGTAGACCAAAACCGACAGGTAGATCCCCGTAAGCAATAAAGAAAAAATGCTAATAAGTGCGATCAAAGAATTTTAATTTAAAAACGAAGATAGTGCCTATAAACGCAGGAACGATAAGGTTTATGATGTAGATGAGCGAAACCGCAACAAGAATTGCAACCGATTGGTTGGTGATATAACCAAAAAGGATGTTTGATGTGTAAGCTCTTACACCACCATCAACCAGATCAACAGATGGTATAGCCGATTGGATAAAGAAAAAGACAAACATAATCAGGCTCATCTGGAAAAATGGCATCTGCGGTATCAATAGATGTATGATGAGG
>CAZZUU010000350.1:0-2310 GCA_964657275.1 uncultured Mucilaginibacter sp.
GTGCTCTTTTTTAGAACGAAGGATCTTTGTTCAATATTATTCCATCACGCGGTCTCGGGTCTTAACGGCGGGATTACCCTGGTAAATACTGTAAGCATCGAGGTTTTTGGTTGCCACCGATCCGCTGGTGAGTACCGCGTGCGAGGCCGCAACGATGCCAAGATTGACGATAGCACCCGCACCTACCCAAACACCATCCTCCAATATGATGCCGCCCGTAATTAAATCGAATGTTGATTTCTTATAATTGTGGCTCCCGGTAAGTAAAGTAGCCCCCTGAGAGAGGCAAACATTATTCCCAATGGCAATGGGGACGAGGCAATCGATCCATACGTTTTCTCCAATCCAAACTTCATTGCCAATGGTTAGATGCCACGGATATTTAATGTTTACACATGGCTTAATCTCCACATGTTTGCCAATTTTTGCGCCGAATAAACGCAGCAAACTATTCTTTATCCCAAAAAATGGAATGACACTGGTCTTAAAAATCAGCGCATTTATAAAATACCATAATGTTCTTTTAAACCCGCCTGCGCCCGGATGAAAAGGAAAGTTATTATAAGCTGAAAGATCAGTTTGCTGCATTGGTTAATTTGTTATCATCGTGTTTAACCCAAAAATACAGGCAAACCGCAATTATTATATAAACTATCACATTAAAAATAGTGTGCTGGTCAAATACAATGATCCCCCGCCGCTGCCAAAATAATGCCAGCAGCACAAAGCGGGCTATATTTAATATTTCTATTCCTAATATGCCGGTAATCAGAAAAATGATCTTTGGCTTCCATTTTTTGGGGTAGGATAAAACAAAGGCCGCAAAAAAGCTGATTATACCCAGGCCCAGACATGAATAAACCAGCCTGATAGCGCCGTGGCCCGCAACCAACAGATCATATTCATCAGTAATTGCCGAAAAGCCTAGCTTGTTAATAATTAGCGCGCTCGTATCTAACAACCCTTCGCGCAACCACCTGATGTAGTTCAGATGATCGTTAAGGAACGCGCTATAGTAACCGCCGGGCGCTGTTACACCAAAATAAAATATGTTGAAATAATAGAAAACAGCAAAAAGTATGATAAACGAAACGACAAATTTTAGCGGGCTGGCTGGTTTTTCATTTTTTTCAACGGCGGTTACTTTCTGCTGTTTAATGATTTCATCGATTTTAATATCAACTATCAGCCTAAACCAAAATGCCTGTAAAAAATGAAAGATAACGCCTGTTTGGCCGTCAAGAATCCCCAACTGAAAAAACATACGGTAGATGAGGTAAAGCGAGGGCCGCACGTATCTAGGCAATCGCCACCATAATTGTTTAAACCAAGCACGGCGTCCGTCGGGTGATCCCCAAAAATGGGGTTGAACGGTTTGCGTTCGTAACTGATTGAGGCGCTCAACTTCTTCGTGCGCAACCAGATCGCTATAGCGGTTATGCTTATCTATCCAGAAAGCGATATCGTTCTCCTTCAGGTTTTCTTCTAAAATATACCCGTCTTTCCAGATGATAGTTGTCCCAGACACTACAAGGCGGTGGTCCATGTTTTCATTGAGGTCTGAATATCCGACACCATATCTTACCATCTTCAACTGGTAAAAAGGATAATAGCCGCCGTGTTTTATCCATTTGCCTTTAAAAAAATTCTTGCGGTTAAAATAGATGCCATTGATATTTTGATGTTCATCACCCCTGAAATCAAACAGGTGTTTCTTTAATTCGGGAGTAACCGTATGATCGGCATCGAGGCAAATTACCCAGGGTGTTTGAATGTCGAAATTTTTAAGCGCAAAGTCCCACTGTTTTGGATGATTTTCAAAAGCATGAGTTAAAATAACCGCTCCGAATTTCTCCCCAGTAGCTACTGTCCCATCGTTACTGCCCGAATCCAATATAAAAACGGGCGCATTTAGCTCGCGAATGGATTCAAGCAGCCGTGGCAGGTGCATTTCTTCGTTATATGTAAGTATTATAAATGAAAACTGGTTGCTCAAGATAGCCTGCCTTTAATGATCATTGATTTCCAAAAGTATGGTATCCGGCCGCAGCCTTTAAAATCTACAACGGTAAAACCCGAATTGATTAGCGCCCGGCTTAATGACGCCTTCGACCAAAACTTGATATGCCCACCAAGCCATAAGGGCCCTAAATGTGCATCCAGTTTATTAGAAATGGCCAAGGCCAGGTTTTTTAGGTAGCCATGATAGGGGGTTGATATAATGATCTCTCCTTTACTACCTAATGCATCCCTGCAAAAATCAATAAAGCCCTGCGGATCGTACAGATGCTCAATCACTTCCGTCGAAAT
>CAZZUU010000350.1:2410-4545 GCA_964657275.1 uncultured Mucilaginibacter sp.
AGCAATGGCTGCTGCAAATAAAAAAACGTATGGCCGGGCTGATCGTTAAAATACCCATAATCTTTATATTCCGCCATTCACTGCCAGTTGATCGTACATGTTTATATATCTTTTCACTAAGTTATCTTCATTAAAATCCCGCTCTATTATTTCCGGGGCATTTTTCCTTATCCGGCTAAGATCAGCTTTGTGATTTTCAAAAATATCATTTATTGTTTTGCTGACGGAATCTTCGTTGGTTTTACATATCCATCCCAGATTATTTTGCTTTACGTAATCAGCCAGGCCAACATGCTCGCTAACCAGCACCGGAGTGCCGACGCTCAAGCTCTCAATCACTGAATTGCCAAAGTTTTCGTCGTGGGATGGCAATACAAACAGATCATGTTCATTGAGCAACTCAAATTTATTTTGATGCCGAAAGCCAATCCAGCTTATCTTATCGTCAACTTTATTATTTGATGCCTGTGATTTTAAACAGCTTACATAACTTTCATCGCCATCTCCGGCTATGGTAAGATGGTAAGGTACGGAAACCAACGGAAGCGCATTCAATAATATATCTAATCCTTTTTTTTCTTCGATCCTTGAAAAGAATAGCAGCCTTAATTTCGCCAATGGTCCTTTATTAAAAACCGGTTTATAGTTCGTAAGCTTAACGAAATTAGGCAGAACAGTGACACTTTTTGGATGAAAGAGTTTATTTATCGCGTCTTTCTCCCGCTCTGAAGTTACGTGCACGTAGCACTTATTAAGCAAACGTTTACCCAATAAATTGTGAATGGCCCACTTAGGGCCAATGTTTTTGTTTTGAAAAGAATACGGGCTTAAAGTTCCCCTTGCCGATAAAACAACAGGCACTTTGCGCATCACAGCTATTAAACACGAGAATATGGAAACCAAATTCCACCAGGCATTAATGTGTACGAAGTCAAAATGCTTTACTTCCTTCCACATTGCTTTTAACAGCGCAGGCGAATAATGACTATGATCTTTAGTAATTCGTTTGAAATATCTGACTGTAACCCCGTCTATACTGACAGGCTTACCGGGTATCACGTCCAATTCGGTTTTACCGTTAGCTGTGGTTGTGAAAACTTCGACAGAAATGCCTGCTTTAACCAACTGCTCGGCAAGCATAGAAACCGACATCGTAGGGCCGCCGTATATATACGCCGGTTTGTAGGCTGCGCATACCTGTAGAATCCTCAAACCGGAATTAATATATTTTTAGACCTTAATATCCTGAATACTACGAGCATAGTAACGTAAGCCCAAAAAACGCAGTTTACAAGGAATTCGAGGCTAAGGCCACGCCAAAAAACCTGGAAAAGCCCACTGAATATAAGTGCCGTACCCAAAGTGTATCCGCCGAATAATCTTTCGCACTTCAGTGCTATAATTTGCGCGATTGCCCCATATGCAAACAAATAGAAAAAAATCCCCAGTGCGCCGTAGGACAGATAGGCATCAACAACATACGGCGGTTTCGCTGAAACGGCTGACCCCCTGTTTACTACACCGGCGTTATAAACCCTTTCCATCACCAGGTCTTCCGTAATCGGTTTAGCCGGCCAAAACACACGCGGAATAATTGCTATTGCTGATTGCTGGAGCAATTGAGCACGGTAAAAATCTACCTGGCTGGGGGTTGATTTCACATACCTGGTAAACATGTCTATTTCGCTCAGCCTGTAGATTAAAAATCCCCAGTTGGAATCATCATCACCCGGATCAGAAGAACTATTGAGTGCGGCGTCCAGGGCCAGTTGCGTGGCTTCCTCTGTGTCCGTATCACCCGACCAGGCATTTTGTCTGAAAATACGGTTATAAGTAGGCAGGAAAATAAACAACAGGATTAGGGCCGGCACAAAAATAACGGTTACCAGTTTTTTATAACTGGGGTACAAAAATATCCCCAGAACCAATACGCTGATAATGATAGGCTCCTTAAAGCCGGAAATAAGCGCCTGGTAAAAGTTGAAAAAATATAACCCCAAACAAATTAATGTATTGCCAATCTTTTTCAGCGGTATGGCAAATGCCAGTGCCAGGGTTCCGGAGATAAAACTTAAAGAGCTGAGCTGATAATAAAATTGCGATAAGCCGGGGGCCCGTAAAAATATAATGGAAAC
>CAZZUU010000351.1:0-4540 GCA_964657275.1 uncultured Mucilaginibacter sp.
ACTCTTAATGAAAAATTAAACTATTTTTTCGACGAAGTTTTCTTTGCCGAATCTTTCTTGGCCATTATCGCAAGAGATGCACTTATCTCTTTTTGTGATTGTTGGATGCTTTGCAATATTTGCTCTTGCTTTTGTATTGATTAGGCTAGGTCTTTCATACTTGGTGAATCATCTTTAGTATAAGCAAAAAAAGCTATTACGGCAGTTGCAACAATCGCTATAGTTGATGTTATGCCTAACGATAATTGAATATCTATTCCTTTCTTTACCGCATCTGTGGTTTCTTTGTTTGATTTTAACGTATCGGTTATAAGATGCAATGTAGACCTATATTCGTTAAGCTTATCGAGTCCCTTTTGGGTTATCTTAGCCTTTACATCGAATGTATCAAACCATTGCTGATATAACTTTTGACCTCGTGTGTCTGTCCAGTCCTTATCGCAAATGTGTTGTATATCCAGTCGGTTAGCCTCTATTAATCCAATGTCCAATAAATCAAGCATCATCATTTTGCCGGGTTCGTTATCATTTTTAGCGAAATGACTTAAACTCTTTGGCTTGGTATAGTTTTTTACCATAAATGAACGAACGGACTTTAGTTCCGGCTCTCCTTCTATGGGCTCTAAATATTCAAGAAATTGAATTGACATTAAATCTTCCATAATTTCGACTAAGGTTTAAACTACTAATCTACAATTTCCCTATATAAATTCATTCTTAAAGAATTGGTCGAAAATAAAATTTCAAACATTTGGCGTGCCGTCAGGTACGCGACATCGGCAAGGTTCCGTACCTAACGGAACGGTATTTCTGTATGCTTTTTTTCTACCTACCTTGAACCCCGATGGGGTTCTCTTAACTTAATGAAATTGTACCGGGGAGGGGTTTAACCCATAGTGCTTCTTTGGAGGTGAGGCAAAAAGGCCGGCCTGTTTAAAACAAGCCGGCCTTACAAACTAAACTGATCTTTGAAGTAAATTAACTGGCGCAAAGGAACAGCAGTGAGTTGAAGTTTATATTAAATAATCAATAAGTTATAGTGGTAAATGTGGTGTCAGATACACCGGATTTGAGCTTGTTAAACCGGCTTCGACAATCGTTTCTTTCGGTCTTTCCGGACTTTCCCGTCCCGATAGCTATCGGGATTCGGACTTTCCTGACTAAAACAACTAATCTCTAATCACCAACCTCTAATCTCTTTCTGTCTTCCCGACTAATCATTATATTTGCCTGCGTTTTATAAAAAATATGGCCAAAAAAAAATCTGATGCCCCGGCCCACGTTGCCGTTGTAAACAAGAAATCATTAGCGTTCTTCGAAAAATACATCAATAACCCATCCCCTACCGGTTTTGAATGGAAAGGCCAGGAATTATGGCTCGAATATATAAAGCCGTACATTGATACGCATTACGTAGACAATTACGGTACCGCCGTTGGTATCATCAATCCAAAAGCTGATTACAAGGTTGTGATTGAGGCCCACGCTGACGAAATTTCGTGGTTTGTTAACTACATCACGAGCGACGGGCTGATCTATGTGATCCGTAACGGGGGCTCTGATCACCAGATAGCGCCATCCAAACGGGTAGATATCCATACCGATAAAGGCATTGTAAAAGCAGTATTCGGCTGGCCGGCTATCCATACCCGTACCGCGGGTGAAAAGGAAGAAGCCCCTACGCTTAAAAATATATTCCTTGATTGCGGCTGCACCACTAAAGACGAGGTTGAAAAACTGGGCATCCATGTAGGCTGTGTGATCACGTACGAGGATGAATTTATGGTGCTTAACGAGCGCTATTATGTTGGCCGCGCATTGGATAACCGTGCCGGTGGCTTTATGATTGCCGAAGTTGCCCGTTTGCTGAAGGAGAATAAGGTAAAACTGCCATTCGGCTTATATATCGTAAATGCTGTGCAGGAAGAAATCGGCCTTCGCGGTGCGGAGATGATCGCCCATCATATTAAACCAAACGTAGCTATCGTAACAGATGTTACGCATGATACCCAAACGCCGATGATCAGCAAAATTACCCAGGGCGACCTGGCTTGCGGTAAGGGCCCTGTGGTATCTTATGCCCCGGCCGTACAAAATAATTTAAATAAGCTCCTGATTGAATCTGCCGAAAAGGCAAAGATCCCGTTTCAACGCCAGGCGTCGTCCCGGTCAACCGGAACTGATACCGATGCCTTCGCCTATTCAAATGATGGCGTGCCGTCGGCATTGATCTCATTACCGCTTCGCTACATGCATACCACTGTTGAAATGATCCATAAAGAAGATGTGGATAATGTGATCCGCCTTATTTACGAGGTGCTGTTAAATATAAAGGCGGGGCAGGATTTCAGGTATATTAAATAATATTGAATAAAACATTTTAGCAATAAAATTATTACACTCATTAAATTAAACAAAGTATAACACCGGCATTAACCCGCATCTGAAAATTTATGAAACCAACCCTACTAATACTGGCCGCAGGAATGGCAAGCCGCTATGGCAGCATGAAACAAGTTGATGGTTTTGGCCCGCATGGCGAAACTATTATCGACTATTCTATTTATGATGCGATTAAAGCAGGCTTTGGAAAAGTAAGCTTTATCATCCGCGAAGAATTTGCTGACAATTTTAAGGCGATTTTTGAACCCAAGTTAAAGGGCCGTGTAGAAACTGACTACGTGTTTCAAAGCTACGACCTTAAACCTTTCGGTATAGATAAAACCATCGAACGTGCAAAACCGTGGTACCGCCCATGCTGTATTATCTGCCCGTAACCAGGTTCATGAGCCTTTTTGTGTAATTAACGCCGATGACTTTTATGGTTACGATGCGTTTAAAAAGATGGCTGATTTTTTAAACAATGAAGTTGCCGACGATAAATTCTCTATCATCGGTTACCAGGTTGACCGTACCTTGTCCGATTATGGAACAGTATCACGCGGTGTATGCGAAGTTGATGAAAACGGTGATATGGTGGCGATTAATGAGCGTTTAAAAGTTTATTTCGCAAAAGACGGAAGTGTGGTTTATGAAGAAGATGGACAGGAAATTCCGTTGCCATCAAACACCCCGGTTTCGATGAATTTCTGGGGATTTACACCTGCGGTTTTTAACCTGACCATGCCTTTATTTAAAGCATTTGCCGAAGCGCACGAAAATGATCCTAAAGCTGAATTCTTTATCCCGTTAATAGGTGATGAGTTAATCAAAAGCGGTGAAGCATCTTTTAAGGTTATCCCGACGTCTGCAAAATGGTTTGGTGTTACCTATAAAGAAGATAAGCCTATCGTTCAAAAAAGCATATCCGACCTGGTTGAAAGCGGCGTTTATCCGCAAAACCTTTGGTCGTAAAGATTAGTTCTTAAAATATTGAAATCCTGCTTAACGGCGGGATTTTTTGTTTTGATAAAGTTTAGGATTAATTGAATGTGTTAAGATTATTAATCAGATATGAGGCTGGCGAATTATTTTACAATAACTTATTCCTAAATTTAGGCCGCTAATAAGCGGCTTTTTTATGTTACACATCTTTTTATTAATAGGATATAATATCAAGCAGTATGAAAATATTATACCTGTTATTTTGATAATCTGGGTTATTGGAGGGAATGCGCTATTAATATATTTATTCATAAAAAGAGCAGTAAATAAATATGTCAAGCCGCGTTTGCAATCGAGCGGATTAACATTTGTTCGGTCTCAATGGGCTGGTCTTTTTAATTCAGGAGATTTTGGCGATACAGGATTTTCTTTTAAACCTTCTTTTTCGAGGGGTAATCCATTTTTGTCAATATATGCATATATATACTATAAAGAATTCGACGCTATTAAAAGGCTTACGATTAGAATTGATACGATTTTTTTCTTCATAAGGAACGTGAAATTCAGTAGAGAAATTGAAAAATAAATTCAAACTGAGACAATACCCATTCTTAACATTTTAATTTATTAAACAAATTATGATCAACTTTATAAAGGTCATTATCTTATAAATACTGCTTAAACCGGAGCCCGGGAGAATGTGCAGGAATTGAATAGCAATTTTGCCTCGACAGCGTAGTATATATAATCCGACGGAAAAAGGAGCGTTGCGACAACTGAAAAAAGGGTTAACGCATTTCAAGCTTTTAAAAAGTCAAATTACTGATTATCAATATATTATATTAAGGTTAACATTGAATTATGTTAAGTTGTGTTAACCCTCTACCTATCTTCTCCTACAGCGCATTCGGCGAAGCCCGGCTTATAAATCGTGTCAATGTATGCCTGACATGGCACCTGTTGATTTTGCAGGTTTCCAAACTAATAAAACAAATTGCTGTTCTTTACAAGGTTACCTACCAGCGAAAAAAATGCGAATCGAAATTTTAGGAAATACAAAAAGCGACAGTAAGCAAAACAACGTCTTAATTATAACTACCGCCGAAGCTGTTGCCCGTATCTGGGTTTATTCACCGTCGATAATCCGGGTCAATATCAGTAAAAACTTCGATGGCGCCGACCCGTCATTTGCTGTTATAAGGGAGCCGCTTGCCCA
>CAZZUU010000352.1:0-4535 GCA_964657275.1 uncultured Mucilaginibacter sp.
GGGATGAAATGGAGCTTTTTGGCTAAACCCGAAGGCGTTGCCCGTTACCTGGTTTGCAATGCCGACGAATCTGAGCCCGGAACATTCAAAGACCGTTACCTGATGACGTATATCCCTCATTTGCTAATTGAGGGAATGATCGTATCCAGCTTTGCCTTAGGCGCCAAAGTATCTTACATCTATGTTCGTGGCGAAATGATGCCGCAGATAAGGATACTGGAAAAAGCTATCGCCGAAGCAAAAAACGCCGGGTTTTTGGGAAAGAATATTTTAGGAACAGGTTACGACCTTGAATTATATGTACAACCCGGCGGCGGTGCCTATATATGCGGCGAAGAAACTGCATTGTTGGAATCATTGGAAGGTAAACGTGGTAACCCGCGTATTAAGCCACCTTTCCCCGCTATAGCGGGATTATATGGCTGCCCTACTGTAGTTAACAACGTAGAATCAATTGCGGCAGTGGTGCCGATTATAAATGATGGCGGCGATGAATATGCGAAAATTGGTGTTGGCCGCAGTACAGGTACAAAGCTGATCTCGGCCGGTGGAAATGTGAAAAAACCGGGTGTTTACGAAATTGATCTTGGGCTGCCAGTCGAAGAATTTTTATACAGTGACGAATATTGCGGCGGTATACCGAACGGAAAACGGTTAAAAGCTGTTGTTGCCGGCGGTTCGTCAGTGCCAATCCTTCCTGCAAATCTATTTTTGAAGACTATCAATAACGAACCAAGGTTAATGAGCTATGAATCATTAGCTGATGGCGGATTTGTTAGCGGCAGCATGATGGGTTCGGGAGGTTTTATCGCATTTGATGAAGATCAATGTATAGTACGCAATACCTGGAATTTCACCCGTTTTTATCATCACGAAAGTTGCGGACAGTGTTCGCCTTGCCGCGAAGGAACCGGATGGATGGAAAAGGTATTACACCGTTTAGAAAATGGCCATGGTCGTTTAAGTGACATGGACCTGTTGGTTGATGTATCAAAGAAAATTGAAGGGAATACTATTTGCCCGCTGGGGGATGCGGCAGCATGGCCGGTAGCCAGTGCAATCCGTCATTTCAGGGATGAATTTGAGTGGCATGTAACAAATCCCGCAGAGGCGGTTGCGAGAAACTATGGTTTGGCACATTATGCGGATCCATTGACGAAGGCTGAAGCAGTATAAAATATGTCATTGCGAGGAGGAACGACGAAGCAATCTCGTCGCCGTGCATATTTGCCAGCATTCGACGAGATTGCCACTCCGCCTATCGGCGGATCGCAATGACAAAGTAGAAGATAAAAAAAGTTTGACTATATATAAACGTCAATGAAAGTAACAATAGATGGCATTGCCATTGAAGTAGAAGCCGGAACAAGCATCCTGAATGCCGCAAGGCAGATTGGCGGTGATATAGTTCCCCCTGCTATGTGCTATTATTCCAAGCTGAAAGACAGTGGTGGCAAGTGCCGTACCTGTTTGGTTAAGGTAAGCAAAGGATCAGAAAAAGATCCGCGCCCTATGCCGAAATTGGTGGCATCATGCCGTACCGCGGTAATGGATGGTATGGAGGTGCAAAACATCACTTCGCCCGAGGTGCTTGAAGCGCGCAAAGGGATTGTGGAAATATTGCTCATCAATCACCCGCTGGATTGTCCGATTTGCGATCAGGCCGGTGAATGCGATCTTCAAAACCTGGCTTTCGATCATGGTGCGGTTAAAACACGTTACGAGTTCGACCGTCGTAAATTTGAAAAAATAGATATCGGCGATAAAATACAACTGCACATGACACGCTGCATTTTATGCTACCGTTGTGTTTTTGTAGCTGATCAGATCACCGATCATCGGATCCATGGCATTTTAAACAGGGGCGACCATTCCGAAATATCAACTTATATTCAGCATGCTGTTGACAATGATTTTTCAGGAAACGTAATTGATGTTTGTCCGGTAGGGGCACTTACCGATAAAACATTCCGTTTTAAAAATCGCGTTTGGTTTACCAAACCCGTTGAGGCGCACCGCGATTGCGATCATGAAAACTGCAATGGAAAAGTAACGCTTTGGTATAAAGGCGAGGAAGTTTTACGCGTAACTGCCCGTAAAGACCAATACGGCGAGGTAGAAGAGTTTATTTGCAATACCTGTCGTTTTGATCAAAAGAAAACCTCGGATTGGGTAATTGAAGGGCCGCGAAAGGTATCGCACAAATCGGTTATCAGCTCCAATCATTATGAATTTAAACCGTTGCCGGTTGTTAAAACAAATCCTGTTTTAATGGAAGCCAATAAAGAACAATTTGAACGAGACACACGCTTATAATGGAATTAGCAGATATAGTAATTAAATTCGCGCTGGTAATTATCATCTTTTTGATCAGTTTGGTGGTAGCTATGTATTCTACCTATGCCGAGCGTAAAATAGCGGCGTTTTTTCAGGATAGGATAGGTCCTAACCGTGCCGGCCCATACGGGATATTGCAGCCGCTTGCCGATGGGGCTAAAATGTTTTTAAAGGAAGAGATCATCCCAACAAATTCCAGCACATTTTTATTTATTGCTGGGCCATCACTGGCTATATTAACGGCTTGTATCGGTTCGGCAGTTATACCCTGGGGGCAAACATTGACAATTGGCACCCATGTTATAGATTTACAGGTTGCCGACATCAACGTAGGTATTTTGTACATTTTTGGTGTAGTTTCACTTGGTGTTTACGGCGTAATGATAGGCGGCTGGGCATCAAATAACAAATACTCCCTTTTAGGCGCAATACGTGCTGCTTCACAAAATATCAGCTATGAAATATCGATGGGCTTATCCATCATTGCCCTATTGATGATGACCGGTACATTAAGCCTGCGCGAAATTGCCGAACAACAGCATGGTTTTTGGTCGCACGGATGGTTTACCTGGAATGTGTTCAGGCAGCCTCTGGGCTTTTTACTTTTCATCGTTTGTGCTTTCGCGGAAACTAACCGCACCCCATTTGATTTACCGGAGTGCGAAACTGAATTGATCGGTGGTTACCATACAGAATATTCGTCTATGAAACTGGGCTTTTACCTGTTTTCGGAATACATCAACATGTTTATATCATCGGCAGTAATGGCTACCTTATATTTTGGTGGGTATAACTTCCCGTTTATGCACCAGTTAGGGCTGTCTGACAACCTGGTGGCCATTTTGGGAGTACTTGCGCTGTTTATAAAGATATTTTTATTCATATTCTTTTTTATGTGGGTGCGATGGACTATCCCGCGTTTCCGTTACGATCAGTTGATGGACCTGGGCTGGAAAGTGCTGATACCACTTGCTATTGCCAATATTGTAATCACCGGAATTGTTATTACTTTTTTCAAATAGATTGGAGTTAATTAAATGGAACCATTAAGTAATAAACGAAAAGTAATTGAATCAAAGCCACTCAATTTTTTAGAGCGAGCTTATTTGCCTGCTATATTACAGGGGCTTTCAATTACAATGAAGCATTTCTTCAGAAAGCCGGTAACCATCAGCTATCCCGAAGAAAAACGCGAGTTTTCTGAGAATTTTCGTGGTATGCATTCGCTTAAACGGGATGAGGACGGTAAAGAACGCTGTACCGCCTGCGGTTTATGTGCGTTATCATGCCCGGCAGAAGCCATCACTATGATAGCCGCTGAGCGCCAAAAAGGTGAAGAAAACCTTTACCGCGAAGAAAAATATGCTGCGGTTTACGAGATAAATATGCTGCGCTGCATTTTTTGCGGCCTATGCGAAGAAGCCTGCCCCAAAGAAGCTATTTACCTTGATGGAGATATTGTGCCGGCAGACTATCTGAGGAAAGATTTTATTTATGGTAAGGACAAATTAGTAGAGGCCCCATTAAATCAATAAAGAAGTTTTATACCTTTGCCCTGCTTTTTAAGGGATAAGGTATTTGCATATATAAACCATGAGTACATTTTACTTCATCGCATTTTTATCCATCTTCTTTTCTATCCTGGTTATCACAGCGAAAAACCCTGTACATAGTATACTTTACCTGATACTTACCTTTTTTACTTTTACCATTCACTATATTTTGATGAACGCCCAGTTTTTGGCAGTCGTTAACTTTATAGTGTATATGGGCGCCATCCTGGTGTTGTTCTTATACACACTGATGTTAATTAACTTAAATAAGGAGTCGGAGCCGCGTAAATCAAACCTGGTGAAATTTGCTGCTGTTATAGGTGGCGGTTGTTTTTTGGTTACAATTGTTGCGGCATTAAAAGCATTTGGCGTTTCGCAGCCTGTAATTCTTCAGAATCCAAATCTCGGTTTAGTAAAAAACTTAGGAAAAATATTGTTTAACGAATATTTACTGCCATTTGAAGTATCGTCTATCCTGCTGTTATCAGCAATGGTGGGTGCTGTTTTGCTGGCTACTAAAGACCCTAAAATAGCCTGATGAACAGTCTTAATCATAGCATACAAGCCATACCGCTTAACCATTATGTGTTATTATGCGCCATCATTTTTTCGATAGGTGTGATCGGTGTTTTGATACGCCGCAAT
>CAZZUU010000353.1:0-4467 GCA_964657275.1 uncultured Mucilaginibacter sp.
GGTAAATTAAATTGCTGAAGTTTTTTAATTAACCCGTCTACATCCAGTACCGAATAAACCGCATCGCGTGCATGGGCGTGTGCCAGCTTAAATTCTAATGATTGTTTTAAAGGGATGCTTGCCCCTACCCGCCCGATGGCTATCCGGGCGTCGGTAAATTCCCGCAAGGAAATTAACGGATCAACAGTGACTATTCCCTTTTTCATTTTAGTATCCCTGATAATAATTTATGCGATGAATTGATTTGTTGCAACTCACCTTGCACATTTACAATCCCCTGCTTTATCAACCATTGCTCAAATTCGGGTGCGGGCCTTAAACCTAATACTTTTCTTAAATAGAGCGCATCATGAAATGATGTGGATTGGTAATTCAGCATAATATCGTCTGAGCCTGGTATGCCCATAATAAAGTTACAGCCGGCCACGCCCAATAAGGTAAGCAGGTTATCCATATCATCCTGATCCGCCTCGGCATGGTTGGTGTAGCAAACATCTACACCCATCGGCAAATCAAGCAGTTTGCCGCAAAAATGATCTTCAAGTGCTGCGCGGATGATCTGTTTTCCATCGTATAAATATTCGGGACCTATAAAGCCTACAACTGTGTTCACCAACAAGGGCTTAAATTTTCTTGCGATAGCATAGGCCCTGGCTTCGCAGGTTTGCTGATCTACGCCGTGATTTGCATTGGCGGAAAGCTCGCTCCCCTGCCCTGTTTCAAAATACATCACATTTTGGCCGACCGTTCCGCGGTTAAGCGACAAAGTAGCCAGATATGCCTCTTCGATTAACGCCAGGTTTATGCCGAAGCTGGTGTTTGTTTTCTCTGTACCGGCTATGGATTGAAAACACAAGTCGACCGGCGCGCCCCGGTTTACCAAATCTAATGTCGTGGTGATGTGACTTAAAACACAGGATTGTGTTGGGATATCAAACTGCTGCCGTATAGTATCGATAAGTTTCAGCAGATCCATAACTACGGTGGGGCTATCTGTTGCGGGATTAATACCGATCACTGCATCGCCGCTGCCATATAATAAGCCATCGATCATACTGGCAGCAATACCTTTAGGGTTGTCGGTGGGGTGATTGGGCTGTAACCGGGTAGAGAAATGGCCTTTGAGGCCGATGGTGTTACGAAAGCGCGTGATCACGCCACATTTTTTTGCTACCGCGATCAGATCCTGGTTTCGCATCAACTTGGATACGGCAGCCGACATTTCCGGCGTAATCCCACCTGCAATCGATTTTAAAACTGTTGCGTCGGTTTCGTCCATTAACAGCCAATCACGAAACTCGCCAACAGTAAGGTGATTTATTAATTTAAATGCTTCCTTATTATGGCTATCAATAATTAACCGTGTTATTTCATCGTTTTCATAAGGTATGATAACCTCGTTCAGAAAAGTTTTTAACGGCACATCTGCTAATGCTATCTGCGCAGCAACACGCTCTTCATAACTTTCAGCGCACACCCCGGCCAATACATCGCCGGTCCGGTAGGGCGATGCTTTTGCCAGCAATGTTTTGAGGTCATCAAACCTGTAAACCCTATTACGAACGGTGAATTTGTACACGATTACAGGGTTAATATTATAAAATCAGTGATATCACAAAGCCATCGGTGAAATCATTTAATATCAGTGAAATCATTTGCCAGTGGTGTAACCATATAGTCTTCAATTAGCTTCACTTTATGTTTTCCGATAAGCACAAACAGTGCAATACCAAAACCCAACACCACGAAAAAAACCAGACTCAACAATACATTGAAATACATAATGGCAAACAATGAAAGCCGAAATAATAAGCGCAATAGCCGGAAACACCGGGTAAAACGGCGAAGCAAACGGCCGCTCGAGTTGGGGCTCCTTCTTTCTTAAAATAAAAAGACTAAGCATGCTCATCATATACATAAATACAGCACCCATCGCCGATATGATAATGATCTGGTCTGTTTTACCGGAAAGCAAGGCTATAAAACTTACTATACCTCCCGCTATAATTGCCCAATGAGGGGTTTTAAAGCGATGATTAACCTCCGACAAAAAGCGGGGCAAGTAACCGCTTCGGCCCATAGCAAATACCTGCCTGGAGGAAGCTAATATGGTGCCGTGAAATGAGGCGATCAGTCCGAATAGCCCAATGCCGCCAAATATTTTTGTTAAACTGTTTGCTTTACCTAACGCAATCGCTATAGATTCCGGCAATGGATCAAGCACGTCGCTCAGTTTACGCCAGTCCGTTAAGCCGCCTGTAAGTATCATTACACCAAATGTTAAAAATATCAAAGTACCTAAACCGTAGATGTATCCTTTCGGGATATTCTTTTTAGGTTCTTTTACTTCTTCAGCTACCATAGCAACACCCTCTATCGCCAGGTAAAACCAAACTGCGAAAGGCAATGCCGCAAAAACACCGGCCCAGCCAAAAGGCATAGGATGGCTCACATAGTTTCCCATTTTAAAATGCGGGCCAACAATTCCCATAAACAACAGAAGTTCGCCTACAGCCAGCAGCGTAATAAATAGCGTAAATATTGCCGACTCCTTTACGCCCAATATATTAATAATGATAAAAACGACATTGAAAATTAACGCCGAAGGCACAACCGGTATCACAGGATATAAAAAATGAAGGTAACTGCCTAAAGAAGCCGCAATGGCAGGCGTGGCAAATAAGAAATCGATAAGTGTGGCGTAGCCGGCAATAAATCCGCCGAATGGCCCCATCGCCCTGTAAGCGTAAGCAAATGCACCACCGGCATGTGGAATAGCAGTAGTAAGTTCCGTATAACTAAAAACAAAGGTGATATACATCACGGTAACAACTACCGTGGCTACCAGGAACCCAATTGTACCGGCGGCTTTCCAGCCATAATTCCATCCAAAATATTCACCTGATATTACTAAACCAACAGCAATTGCCCATAGGTGTACCGGTTTTAACACCCTTTTTAATTGTTCCGTTTTTGCCATAGGTGAAGTGTGCCTTAAAAGCCGCCTTAAAATACTTAAAGCCCGTGTTATTTCAAAATGAACTGTGTTATTAAATTATTAACTAAAATCCAATTAAAAATCATTAAACCGAAGCAACTTTAACATCCGCTTAACAGTAATATTTTATAAAATGTCTATAATTACTGAAAACAGAGCGGGCTTTAAAACGTTGATGAATTACCGGATGTCCGGCAACTGAACAATAAAGAAAATGTTACGTATAACTATACCATCAACCGGCAAATCTCAGCTTACATTTACTACATTTGAGCGTTACAATTTACCTGCCCCGCCAAGCGGTGCAAACGCTGAAATTAACGATGATTTGATATTGCAGTTTGAGGATGAACAAGAGGCTATAACTTATGCTGAGCAGCTTGAAAATCTCTCTAATGGCCTGGATGACAAATCGTCGCCACAAAATATAGCTATTGGCGATATGATTGTGGCAATATGGAATGATGAATTTGTAAAAGCTTATAACGAGTAAAAAATATTAAATTATAATATCATGTTACGTATCAACATCCCACCTACCGGTCCCGCGCCGCTTACATTCGCAGATTTTACAAAGTATCAGCTGCCAATTCCGTCAAAAGGTGTAAAAGCCAAAATAAACAAGGAAACTGTTTTATTTTTCGACAATGAATTTGAAGCTGTGGTTTATGCGGATAAACTGGAAGAAATTGTAACTACGGTAAGCAAAAGCTCACCCTTAAAAAATATTTTAAGAGATATGGCAACAGCAATCCGCAATGATGATACCATCAGAAATTACCTGGAGTACTCCTCTATTTATACCTGGCTAAAAACGCGCTTAAGAATGATAAGGACTGCCATAGCGCCATCTCCAATGTTTTTTAAGAATTAATTGACCGTGTCTGTGTCCTCACAGACAACATGGATTTCAATTGCCCTAACATCAGTGGATAGGAATATTGGCTAAAACCATTAGTTTTACCAAACTTAAATTCTTTTATCCACATGAAAAATATTCTGTTTTTGCTAAGCGGCGTCATCCTATCTCAACTAAGCTTTGCTCAAACATCCGACATAGATTCTGTTTATCTAAAACACGTCAATTCTATTTCTATTTCAACTACCGATTTTAATAAACTGCTTCCCTCAATAGTTAAACCGGGTAAAAACGAACAGGAAAAACTCACTTTAGTTTATTTGTGGGTTTATAGTCATATCACCTTTGATATTGAGCGCTTTTTAAAGATTGGGCCGTTACAACCATTGAATCTTACTGAAACTTTAAAATCCGGGAGAGGCATGTGCTATGAGTATAATGAGTTTATAGAAACTGCCTGTAAATACTTAAAGATACCGGGACATAGTATTGAAGGATATATTAAGTATGATGGCTTTGAGCCGGGCCAAATGTTTACAGAAGATAACCACATCTGGTATGTTGCTTATATTGATGGAAATTGGAAAATGATCGATTTGCTTTGGTCATG
>CAZZUU010000354.1:0-4434 GCA_964657275.1 uncultured Mucilaginibacter sp.
TCCGGTAAAATGCCCTTCGTAAGCAAAACTATGCTTTTGTGATATGCTTAACTCAACAAGTCTTAAAAATTCTTGCTCCAATGCTTCTTCAGCAAGCTTTCTCGATTCTTTGGATGATCGGTTTATTTTATAAAATGCGGTGCTTTGTTTAGTGTAAAAAATATCGCCATCGAATATTTCGAGTTGACTATATTCAACTGGCAATAATGCCTGTTTATAAGTAGATTTACCCGCACCATTACTACCTGTAATAATAAACAACTTAGGTTTACCGGAAAACTTCATGCTTTTCTTTAAGAGCAGCAACTTCGCGGTTAGTGAGCACGCTAATGATTACTCGACTCACATCTATATTGTTTTCGTCAATCTGTTCTACCTGGATCCGGCCGTCGGGATATTCATAATATGCCTGGTTTTCAGCCAATTCCTCATCAAATACCATAAAACAATGGCCATCATTTAAATCGTTATGCCTAAGCTCTTTGATTACCTGCTGCATAGCCAAAACCCGGTCGTTTTGCTCATCAATTATAGATTTCATTGTATTCTTCTTATAACAATTGTGGTACAACTTAAAGTTACGATAAAATCAAGAATTAGTTCTCTGATATCAGCAGTATTTTCAGCTTTTTCAAATAAATATCAACCTCCCTATCGCCCATGCCATAAATCTTTTCGGTTTCCCAAAACTTTTGGTAGATCTCTGGTTTGGAGTGAAAGCCGTAGTTATAAATATCCAGCAGCTTTTGTTCGATATAATTGAGGCCGTCGGCATTTACCAGTAAACGCTTAAGCTGCGCCTCCAATGCCGGTTTTAAGCAATGCAGGTTGCCCCAAAAATCAGTTTCGTTTAAATAAGCTTTAAGTGTTTCAGCATTCCGGCTAACGTAAATGGCCCAGGCTTCGGCAGCTAATATAAAATCTATACCGCTTAGCTGTACCCGAATATTATCGTATAGATATTCCAGTTCTTCACCGTTCAGCTCGCCCATGCCTCTGAAGTTTTCCTTACCCGGATATTCTGACGGACAAATTAAAAAAATGGCAGGTGCGGAAAGATCGGTTTTTTGTTTAAGGTAGTTCATCACCCCAAGCATATTCGTCTGGCAATGCAGATCGAACTCAAACCAAAGGTTGATCTCTTCATAATCCTCATCCAGTTTTACCAGTTGATCGAGCACCTTCGGCTGGTAATCATCGGGCGTTTCGTTAAAAGTTTGGCTGATCCATTCCTGCCTCCCTTTCCAAAAACTGCCCGATGTAATATTTTCTTCGAGCGGCCCTTCAGATAATACTTCGCGCCAAACCATAACATCGCCGTCGAGGCCGGTTTGTTCGAAGCCATGCAGGGTAGCGTCGCCGTTAAGGATGTGGAGGATGTTCATAGGTTAATGTTAAAGCAGGGAGCGTAAAGCTCAAAGCTAAGGGTTTGATGGTATAATCGATAATGTAAATTAATAGCAGCATCACGTATATAATATCGAATAATGAATTTTGAACATCGAATCTCGAAGTTTTCTTACTTCATCATTCAAAATTGGATATTCGGTGTTCGATATTAAATCTTTAAACTCTTTTTACTCCCCCAGCAATGCCCTCAAGCTCTCAATGGTATCCGCTTCCTCTTTAGGCTTATCCTGCCGCCAGCGCAATATCCGCGGAAAGCGTAATGCAATCCCCGATTTGTGCCTTGTCGATTTATTGATCCCCTCAAACCCGATCTCGAACACCAGCTCAGGCTTTACGGTACGCACCGGCCCGAATTTTTCGAGTGTGTTCCGCTTAATAAAATAATCTACTTTATTAATTTCCTGGTCGGTTAACCCGGAATAGGCTTTCGCAAACGGCACCAGCTTATCACCATCCCAAACGGCGAATGTATAATCGGTGTATAGGTCGGCGCGACGGCCGTGCCCTTTTTGGGCATAGATCATAACGGCATCAACCGAAAGCGGGTCAATTTTCCATTTCCACCAGTCGCCGCGCTTACGGCCCACCTGGTAAGCGGCGTTTTTCCGCTTCAGCATAATCCCTTCGGCTATCATCGCCCTTGATTGCTCCCGTATAGTTGCCAGTTCATCCCAGGTATTAAATGGAATAAGCGCCGATAGATTAAACAATGCCGGAAAAGGCGTTGCGGCCTGTAACTCTTCCAGCATTTTCCTGCGTTCTGCTTGTGTTTTTGTGCGTATATCCTCGCCGTTATATTCCAGGCAATCGTAAGCAATTACGGCTACAGGGCTCTCCTCTAATATTTTTTTATTGAGATTTTTACGCCCGATACGCGTTTGCAGTACATTAAAAGGCATGGGCAAGCCATTTTGATAACTCAATAATTCACCGTCTAAAACTGTTCCATCGGGTAAAGCATTTAAAAAAGGGTGCAGCTCGGGAAATTTATCTGTGGATAAGTCCTCACCACGACTCCAGATAAATATTTTGCCGGCACGCTTTATCATTTGCGCGCGGATGCCATCCCACTTCCATTCCGCCTGCCATTCTGCTTCGTTGCCTAAAGCACTTTTCAGATCTTCCGCAGATTTCTGTTTTTCAGACGTTTCCTGTATAGGATACGCCAGGAAAAAAGGGTAAGGGCGCGAAATGTCATCCGCCGCATCCTGTTCCTGCGTTAACTGCGCATATGGATAGGTTTCGGGCTGCCAGCTGCCCATAATACGGTGGGTTAGCGTGGGCGCGGATATCCCCGAAATTTCTGCCAGTGCTTTCACCACCAGGCTTTGCGATACACCCACCCTGAAGCTACCAGTAAGTAATTTATTGAATACGAAACGTTCCTGCCCGTCTAACATGGCCCATGAGGCCAGCAGCCACGCTTTCTTTTCGTCTTCCGTTTTATCATTTAATGAATTTATTTCGGCTATCCACTCTGTCAATGTTTTGTTGCTGCCTTCGTTATCCTGCGGCATCAGCAGCGCCATTGTTTCAGCAAGGTCGCCAACCACATGATAGCTCTCCTCAAAAAGCCAGGTCGGGATATGCGATGCTTCAACGGCCCAGTTCCTCACCAATGTTGAATTGATCTGCCGTTTAGGCTTGCGCCCCGAAAATAAGGCCAGCATGTGCATCTTATCCGTATCCGGTACGCAGGTAAAATAATCCTTTAAAACCTTTACTTTTTCGTTGGTTTTATTGGTTTCATCTAACGAGAGAAATAGTTGGGCGAAGGCTTTCATAGGGTAGCGGCCCCCTCTAAATCTCCTCCGTCAGCTGGCGGAGAGACTTTATTATATTCTTCGTTTTCCGGCCTCCTGTTCATTGGAAGGAGCTGGGGTGAGGTCTCGTTCGCCAACTCCCGCTCTTCGGGCGAGGCATCAGCTGAAGCCCCTTCATCATCTCCATAAAGCGTATGCACTTCATGGGCATCAAACCCAATTTCATTCAGATAGCGGGTAAACGTAGCCGTATATCCATGGGTGAGGTAAACGCTTTCGCAGCCGGTTGCGTCTATCGCGCTAATCAGGCCGTCCCAATCGGCATGGTCGGATAATACAAAACCACGATCTGCCGCCCGGCGCCGTTTGGCGCCGCGAATAGCCATCCATCCCGAACAATAGCCGAAGCTGTAAGGATTAAACCTACGCATCCAGGGCGTGCCAACCGACGATGGTGGTGCCAGGATGATGCCCTTGCGAACATCGTCTTTTGAGGTTTCCTGCGTGATTCTCTCCGTTGGACTTAACTCAATTCCGTTACGGCGCAGGGCTTCGTTGGTATTTTCGATTACACCATGCGTATATACTTTGCCGAGGGAAAGATCGAGATTTTGTAATATACGCTGCGCTTTGCCAAGCGAATAGCCTACCAAAACGGTAGCCAAACCATGTTCTAAATTATAGCGCCACCAGTTATTAATATCGTTAAAAATCTCAGCCTGGGGTTTCCATTTATATACCGGCATCCCAAAAGTGCACTCAGAAATAAAATGATGACATCGTACAGGTTCAAACGGAGTTGAAATGCCGTCGTCTTCTGTTTTATAATCACCGGAAACAACCCATACCTCGCCCTGGTATTCGACACGTATCTGCGCGGAGCCGATAACGTGACCAGCCGGGTACAAGGAAATCTCCACGCCATTTTTCAATACCGTTTCGCCATAGGCTACCGTCTGCAATTGAATATCGCCTAAACGGTAAAGCAATACCTCGCGCGAAAAATGATGCGCCAGGTAATGTTTATGACCCCAGTAAGCGTGGTCGGCGTGGGCGTGGGTAATTACCGCATCATCAACCGGTTTCCATGGGTCGATGTAGAATTTACCTTTAGCACAGTAAATCCCTTTATCGGTAAACTCAAGCAGTGGTTTTTTTGCCATATGATAACAACATAACCTTTTTATTAAAAATTGGTTTTAAACAAAGAATCCCGGCATAACCGGGATTCGCTATTTAAGAATTTAATAATATGATTAGT
>CAZZUU010000355.1:0-2475 GCA_964657275.1 uncultured Mucilaginibacter sp.
CCCAATATGCCTTGGTATTGATAAGCGGCATGGTATGGTGTGCAAACGGAAATGCAACCGGGGTCATCGGAACACGGGCGCCGTAGTTAACCTTGCTCACAAACAGAAAATCGCCAACGAGCAAAGACCTTTCCATCGATGGGGTTGGAATAACGTAAGCCTCGATAAAGAAGGTACGGATCAATGTAGCGGCTATTACAGCAAAAACAATGGCATCAACCCATTCACGGGTAACACTTTTCTTTTTTTTGTTTGGGTTATTTTTTTTACTCCAAAATTTCCAGTTCATTTTACAATAATGGGGATAATAAATTTATTTAATGTTAAAAGTTAAACATGTCCTGCACGGAGTAAAAGCCTTTTTTATTGCTGATCCATTCAGCAGCCAGCACTGCGCCTAACGCAAAACCGTTACGGTTATGGGCTGTGTGTTTAAATTCGATAGTATCCACTTCCGAATCGTAGATCACCGTATGGGTGCCCGGAACGCTGTCGATACGGAACGATTCTATTAATAACTGGCTGTTTTTAATATTATCATCAGCTGTTTCGTCGCCGTCTGAAGTAAGCACATTAACCCACTCTTTTTTTGCATCCAGGTTTTCAATTATGCCTTCGGCAATGGTTATTGCCGTGCCGCTTGGCGAGTCCATTTTTTGGGAATGGTGTATTTCTTCAACCTGTACCTCATAGTAAGGGTAGTTATTCATCAACTTTGCCAGTACCTTGTTTACATGAAAAAACACGTTTACACCAACGCTAAAATTTGACGCATAAATTAACGAATTGTTACCTTCTTCGCAGCGTTGTTTAATTTGCGGCAGCTCATTGTACCAACCGGTAGTACCAATTACTATAGGAACGCCTGCATTAAAGCAATGATCGATGTTACTCAGCACGGTGGCAGGGGTGCTGAATTCGATAGCGGCATCAGCCTTCTGCAAATTTTCGGCGGTGAGGTCGTGCTGGTTATCGTAATCAATTTTCAGAACTATTTCGTGCTTGCGGTCAATGGCGATCTTTTCGATGATCTTGCCCATTTTACCATATCCTAACAGTGCGAGTTTCATTAAATTATTTATTGGTTTGATACACAGGCAAAAATGCCGTGTATATTTGCGGTCTCGAATTTAGATAAATTTTTTATTTGAGCGTAAAGGTAATTTTTATACCCGGAATATACGGACTACTAAAATTTTGGGCGTAGGCCTGCTGATCGATCAGCCCCGGGGATATCTTCATCGACAGGTCATTGTCTACCGTATAGCTGTGGATAAACTTGGCATCAATATAAGCGTCGATCACATTAATGCCCCAGGCTCCAACGAGGCCAAGTATACTCAGATCGCGATCGCGGTGATAACCGTCGGCAGCATTACTTAATGCCTGGAAACCATACGCACCGCTTGCTACATATAAATTATAATCATTATAGTACGTGCTGTTAAGCGCGGGCTTCGTTCCATGCTCCGAAAACTGTGCTAACGCCAAAAATTTTTTGTAATATTTTTCGTTGTACACTACTGCTACGCCCAGCAAACTGATACCGCCATAAATAACCGGAACTTTCCACCAGCGGCGGTTGTACAGTTGACCCCAACCCGGAATAAGCAGCGAACGCATAACGGCCGTATGGGGGTTGTGGGTACTGTCGGGATGGTAAACTTTTTCCTTTTTTATTTTGGGCGGAAGTGCTTTTTTAGCCGATGTGGTGTCGTGCTTCTTTAAGTTCACCTTATCGGTTTTGTCTTTCCTGGCTGTTGCTGAGGTATCAGGATTTTGCGCACAGGCCATGAACGCTAGGCCGGTAAAAACAAAAAGCAAGAGCAAAAATCTATACATTATTTATAAAAAAGCCTCCAAAAGGGAAGTTAAAATTACCAATCCAGCATTTCGAGGATTCGGTTCAGGTCTTCGTCCGATAAAAAAGGAATTTCGATAGCGCCGCTGCCATTGGTTCCAAACTTAAGCTTTACTCTGGCGCTAAATTTAGAAGCCAGGTCGTCCTGTATCTTTTGAACCTGGAACGAAACGGGCTCGGGCTGCTTCCCTTCTTTTTTTACCGGCCGTCTTTGAATATCGCGGGCCAGTTCCTCTGTCTTACGAACGGATAAACCCTGCTGAATGATATGTTGATGGAGATATATTTGTTTGGCGGGGTCGTCTATAGTTATCAATGCTTTGGCATGACCCATCGTGAGCTGTCCGTCGCGTATAGAAGCCTGGATACCCGGAGGTAGCCTTAATAAGCGAAGGTAGTTAGTTACTGTCGAGCGGCTTTTGCTTACGCGATCGCCCAGCTCTTCCTGTTTCAAACTGCATTCGTCAATCATCCGCTGAAAGCTCAGGGCCACCTCTATCGCATTCAGGTTTTCACGCTGAATGTTTTCTATTAATGCCATTTCCAGCATTTGCTGATCGTTGGCGGTGCGTACGTAAGCAGGTATATGCGTTAAGCCGGCCAGTTTCGACGCA
>CAZZUU010000355.1:2485-4363 GCA_964657275.1 uncultured Mucilaginibacter sp.
GAAAACGTCGCTCGCCGGATATGATTTGGTAGGTACGACTATTTAACCGCCTTACGGTGATAGGCTGAATAAGCCCCTGTAATTTTATGGAGTCAGCTAATTCGGCAAGTGCGGTTTCATCAAAATCAGTTCGTGGCTGAAAAGGGTTAACCTCAATTTCGCTTAATTTGATATCATTTACGGAGCCCGGACTGGTGATCTGCTGATCAGATGAGATGGTGGCAGCCTTATTAGGGTATACGTTATCAGAATCATTTAACAGTGCGCTCAGCCCACGTCCCAGTGCATTTCTCTTTTCTGTACTCATGGGCTATACTGTTGCTGCTTTTTCGCTCGGTTCGGTGGGAACCAGGCCATTTTTACGTACAATTTCGCGGGCCAGGTTAAGGTAGTTGATGGCGCCTTTACTGGTGGCATCATGCATAATAACCGATACGCCAAAACTCGGGGCCTCGCTCAAACGTGTGTTGCGCTGAATTATCGTATCAAAAACCATATCTTCAAAATGGCTGCGCACTTCTTCAACAACCTGGTTCGATAAGCGCAACCGTACATCATACATAGTTAATAGTATACCCTCTATCTCCAGTTTGGTGTTTAACCTCGATTGAACTATTTTTATAGTATTTAACAATTTACCCAAACCTTCCAACGCAAAATATTCGCACTGAACGGGGATGATTACTGAGTCGGCGGCTGTTAAGGCATTTATGGTGATGAGGCCTAATGATGGCGAGCAGTCGATAATAATAAAATCATAGTCGCTTCTCAAGTTGTTAAGCACCGCCTTCATTTTATACTCACGGTTTTCAAGGTTGATCATCTCAATCTCGGCACCTACCAGGTCGATATGGGCCGGCAGCAGGTCGAGGTTAGGTGTTTCCGTTTTTTGGATAGCATCGCGGGGATCAATTTGGTTTATGATACATTCGTAAATACTATTTTTGATATTCCGGGGATCAAACCCTATGCCCGATGTTGAATTGGCCTGGGGGTCGGCATCAACCAATAATGTTTTATATTCCAACACGGCTAAACTTGCAGCCAGGTTTATGGATGATGTAGTTTTACCTACCCCACCTTTTTGATTGGCTAAAGCAATAATTTTACTCATTTTATATATTCAATGTTATAAAAGGGTTTCATTAAAAACGAAAGATAGGGACAGAAATTCTACTTTCGTAAAGATTAATATCGGGCTAAGATACATATTTTAATAATCGAGAAATCCACACCTTTTGGCTATTTACAAACAAAATGGTGCTATAATTACTGTGTTGCGGATTTATTTGAATTATTGATTTACTTTGCCTGTATCAAACAATCCGGCAAATGGTTACTATAATTTCAAGCACGAACAGGCCCAATAGCTCTACAAATAAACTGGCGCTGTATTATCAAAGCAGGCTGCATGAAAAAGGCCTGGAAGTCGGATTACTTTCGTTGACCCAGTTACCGGCCAATATCATTCAAACTGACTTATATGGTAAGCGAAGTGCTGAATTTCAACCCTTACAGGATATCGTCAGCCAAACCGAAAAATTTCTTTTTATCATACCCGAATATAACGGCAGTTTTCCCGGTGCACTAAAAGTTTTTATTGACGCCTGTAATTTCCCTGATAGTTTTTACGAGAAAAAAGCAGCATTAACAGGGTTGTCTTCCGGAAAATATGGCAACATACGCGGTATCGATCATTTTACAGGGGTTTGCCATTATTTAAACCTGCATACCATGCCGCTGAAACTGCACATCCCCAACATCAGGAGCGAAATGGATAAGGATGGAAATGTAACCGGAGAAGATACCATCCGTTTTATTGATGAACAGATCACTAAATTTATAGTATTCTGATTTCGCCGATATTATTATGATTTC
>CAZZUU010000356.1:0-4355 GCA_964657275.1 uncultured Mucilaginibacter sp.
AAAGTGCGACAACATCGACTGTACCGTTTCTTCTTTGTACAGATCGGTATTATATTGTATCGACCCGGTTAAACCCTGTGGCGTAGCTGTTAAAGTAAATATTAATTCGCTTTTAGAAGTTTCGCTACCGGCCTTTTCCATTGTAAGAACCGTATCTCCCAGGCGTAATTCCGGAACATCAGGTGTGTTTTGGAATACAAACATAACCTGGTAAAGCGGACTGCGATTAGTATCACGCTCTCTTACTACCGCGTCGACTACTTTTTCGAACGGAACTTCCTGGCGTTCATAGGCTGCTAACGTAGAGCCTTTTACATCGGCGAGCAATTCGCTGAAAGTCATATCGCCAGAAACCTGGCTGCGCAAAGCAAGTGTATTGATGAAGAAACCTATCAGGCCCTCAACTTCGTGCTGCTGGCGTCCGGCAACAGGCGTGCCTACGCAAATATCTTCCTGTCCGCTATAGCGATATAATAACACTTTAAAAGCAGACAACAATGTCATAAAAATAGTCGCATCATTTTGTAGACTTAGCGACTGTAATTTTTCCGACAACTCTTTATCAATATTGATTGAAACGCGGGCTGCCTGCATGCCCAGCACGGCCGGGCGCGCATAATCGATAGGTAGTTCAAGCGGTGATACACCGGCTAGTTTCTCTTTCCAATAGTCCAGTTTGTTTTCGAGATACTCGCCCTGCAAATATTTCCGCTGCCAGATCGAGTAATCTGCGTATTGTACCGGTAACTCCGGCAAGTTTGGTTCGCGGTTATTTATAAAAGCATCGTATAATTCTACAACCTCTTTTACCATGATGGCTGTAGACCATCCATCAGATGCTATGTGGTGCATCGTCACTACCAGGATATGTTCGCGTCGACCTAGTTCAATCAGGTTGGCACGCAGCATATAATCACCTGAAAGATCAAACGACGTTTGTATGAGTTGTTCTATATGTTGCTTTAAAGCAGATTCGTCTTCTTTATATGTTGAATTCTCTTCAAAAGCTAACGACCAGCCGTTTTCGGACTTAATTTGCTGATAGCCACGGCCATTCGCATCCTCGTGAACAACAGTTCGCAATACTTCATGACGGGTTATAATGCCAAGAAGTGTACTTTCTAAAGCTTCTTTATTCAGATCTCCTTTTAACCGGATTACCGCTGGCTCATGGTATCTTGTGCTTCCCTCCAAACGGTCAATAAACCATAAACGTTCCTGGCTGAATGATAGAGGGATATGTTCGGGCCTTGGTAATTGGCGTATAATAGCAGGGAGACCTTCTTCTTTTGTATCTTCCGAAAGCCGCAAAGCAAGCATGGAAATCGTAGGATATTCGAAAATATCGCTGATTGGCATTTCTATCGCAAACTCTCTGCGAATTATTGAAATTAACCGAATTGCCAACAGCGAGTGGCCCCCGATCTCAAAAAAGTCGTCTTCTACGCCTATTTGATCTATTTCCAGTAATTCCTGCCACATTTCGGCAAGTTGTTTTTCAGTTTCGTTACGCGGAGCTGTATACGCTGCTTTCGCGCCCGATTCAGGATCAGGCAATGCCTTGCGATCGATTTTTCCGTTAGCAGTTAAAGGAAAACTGTCCAATTCCACCCACACAGCCGGAACCATGTATTCTGGCAACTTTGATCCCAGGTATTCCTGGACTATTTGCTTGTCAAAACTGCCTGCAGATACAACATAACCAACCAGGCGTTTATCGCCGTGGCTGTCCTCTTTTGCAAGAACCACACCGTGGCTTATTCCCTTAATTTCGTTAAGTACGCTTTCAATTTCGCCTAACTCTATGCGGTAACCGCGAATTTTTACCTGGTCATCTATCCTGCCCTGGTATTCAATATTACCATCCGGAAGCCACCTACCTAAATCACCTGTTCTGTATAGTTTTGCCCCCCCCCCTTCGTTGCTGAAAGGGTTTGCTATAAATTTTTCTGATGTTAATTCTGCACGGTTAAGATAACCACGTGCAATGCCAGCTCCGCCAACGCATATTTCGCCGGTTACGCCTACAGGCACTAAAGTTTTATCACCGCTTATAATATAAATTTGTGCATTCGCGATAGGCTTACCTATAGTTATCGTATGATCGGCCCTTATCGGCTCATCCGAAAGGCTGGCGCAAACGGTAGTTTCCGTCGGCCCGTATGCATTGATAAGTCTTATGCCGCTTGCCTGTATATTTCTACCGGTCGACTCATTTAAAGCCTCACCCGCCGAAACAATAGTGCGCAGTATGGATAAAGTTTGTTTATCTATTGTTTGCTGGAATGATGTTGGCAGTACTGCTACTTCAACCTGGTGTTTATTAACCAGTTTATTGAATTTTTCTGATGACAGCAGGTCTTCCTTATTACAAAGAACAAGGCAGCCACCACTTAAAAATGTATTGAATATTTCATAGCACGACGCATCAAATCCGAACGAGGCAAATTGCAATGTCCGCATGCCCGGCTTGAGCCTTAAAGCATCAGCCTGGCTAAACGCAAGGTTAACTACGCCGCTATGCTCAATTAAAACACCCTTCGGCTTGCCCGTTGAACCGGATGTATAAATTACATAGGCTAACTGCGAAGGTTTAATAGCTATATTAAGATTGTCTTTTTGTTCTTTTTCAAATAACGAATTATCGCTATCAAGTTCTGTTAGTGATATATTATTTGCGTTAAGTTTTTCGCGGGTTACTTTGCTGCTCAGGGCAAGTTTTGCCCCTGTATCTTCCAGCATGAAGGTGATACGATCCTGCGGGTAATCCGGATCCATAGGTACGTAGGTACCCCCGGCTTTCAGAATACCTAATATCCCGATAATCATAGCCGGGCTCCGTTCAACGCAAATAGGCACCAGCGTTTCTGCTTTTACCCCTTTGCTTATGAGATAACGGGCTAATTGGTTGGCACGTTCGTTGAGTTCGCTGTAGCTTAATTTTTCGTCTTCAAATACTAAAGCAGTCGCGGCAGGCGCATTTTTTGCCTGATCCTCAAAAAGGGCAATTAAACTTTTATCGCTCGGATATAAAGCTCCTGTATCATTAAAATCTTTCAGTAACTGATTTTCTTCAGAAGCGGTCAGGATGTTGATATTATCCACATTCTGATCGAGCATACCCGAAAATTGTCCAATAATATAAAGAATCCTTTCGGCTAATGCGGCAACTTCCTGTTCTTTAAAATACGCGAACCTGAACTGAACCTCCAATTGCATGGGCTGATTCTTGCCGTAATCGCGCCAGCACAATTCTACCGGGCTGCGTTCATCTTCATTAGCTAAACGAACGATATTTGCATTTATAGTATCGCCAAAATTGAGCTCGAAATTTAATGGTTCGTAGTTAACCAGTACCTCACACAGGTATTCATCAATTGAATTGATCTTTAAATCCCTGTTAAGGTCACCGATTAAATAGTTTTGGTGACGGTAATCGCTTCTTTGCGTAGTGCCGATTTCTTTTATAAGATCTGCTAATGTTTGTTCTTTATTATATGTTGCCGTAACGGGCAACATTCCGGTGAATGTACCAAGTGTGTTTCTTAACTGCCTTGAACCTCTTTTGTGTATCGGTGTGCCGAAAACAAATTCATTAGAATTGGTGATCTTACCAAAATAGATCAGCAGCGCAGCCATAGTTAGCTGTTGTAAACCTGATTTGCTGGCTACCTGTATTTCGTCCAGTAAGCTCCGCTGTTCTTCAGTCAGATTAAGGGTATAAGTTGCACCGGTTTTTCCGCTCTCACTAACAGGATTATACTTTCTTGGCAGTAATTTTTCGGGTTTTGCGGGTATTTTGCCTTTCCAGTAGTCACCATCCTGCCGGTATTCTTCAGAATGATAATAAGCATCGGCGTTTATGGCGGCCTCTTTATATTGCGGGTAGCTGGTTAAAAATTCTTCGCCACTTACCAGTGACGCATATTTGCTGGCCACATATTGAACATAAACGATAAAACCGTAGCCATCGGTAATTAAGTGATGGTATTTGCCGTAGAACCAGTGCTCACTCTCGCTGATCTTTATTAAATACTGTTCAAAGGGTAAATTTCCTTTATTTAGCGATAACGGCGTATTAAACCGCTCCTGCATCCATGCTTTGGCAGCCTGGATACCGTCTTCTTTTTTGCTGAAATCTATTTCAATTAATTCGGCGGTAGTGTAATCGTCCGCATAGCGGCAAAGCAAATCCTGGCTCCCGGCATCAAAGCGCATTTTGAATGCGTCGAATGTATCAGGAGCTGACTCTACAGCTTCATGAAATTTTTCTTTATCAAGATTGCCTTTTAATACGATATAACCCCCAATGTTATATTGCGGGCTATCGATGTTTAAAAGTTGATCCATATATA
>CAZZUU010000357.1:0-4352 GCA_964657275.1 uncultured Mucilaginibacter sp.
TGGTTTTTGTCTTTTTCCGTAACTTTGTGATGGCATTATTTAACGAAACCCGGTATATCCATGTTGATACCTTCGACTCCTGCTTAAACGAAGGGTACGACCGCCATAATTGAAGCACAATATCCTGGAAAAGGTCTTCTTTATCTTCCTTATAGTTGCAATACATATTGCACACTTTAAAGATAAGGCCCTGATTATTTGCTATAAGTAATAGAAATTGCTCCTTCAAAAAATGTTATTTATTCAATTAGTCGACGGAAATTAGAAAAACTTAGAAGAATGTTAATCTTTTTTGAAGGTTATCTTTTTGCTTCTTCATTTTCAGCTTCGATACGCACCTTTTTGAGATCGATCCGTATTAGCGCAAACAGGCTCATATAAACGTTGGCCACAAATACAAGTGCAAAGCCGGCTATCAGGTAGCCCCGCCAATCGGCAAACAATAAGGTATAATTAGTAATAAAAAGCATAATGATGGTCACATAATGACTAAAACAATACTCGCAGGTAAACAGGTAAAAAAATTTACGCTCCACAATAGTTTTACCTTCGTGGCAGCGTTTGAGACAATATTCACGCGGCTCCCTGAAAACTTCTTCATGAGTTACCGTCCAGGCAATACAGGCTGTGGGTATAGCCAGGATAAACAACCAGGTAATTTGCGCGCTTAATGCCATAATATACAAATACTTAATTTGCAAAAAGGTTTGACTTATAGCCTGATCTTCTTATTTCAACTCGTCCAAAACCCGGAACATTTTTTCCTTAATGCCTTTGGCAGACCCATTATAATTATTCACCATAATAGAAAAGCACAGTTCCCGCCCTTTATAAGTTTGGTAGCCAGCATAGGTAAGCACGTCCAGAATGCTCCCGCTTTTCATTTTCATATCGTTATAGATGGGCAGGCTTTCATAAAAATCGGCAAACCAGTTTTCCTTTTTAGCCGACTGCAAAACAGTTGCCATGGTTAACGTAGTAACCCTGTCACCAGGCGAAAGCCCGCTGCCATCGGTGATAGCCATCGAGTTCGGATCGATGCCTTTCCCTTTCCAAAAATTTTGAACTATCTCCACGCCGTTGGCGGTAGTTGGGGTTTTCCCGGATTTCCATGCAATAGTCTTTAACAATTGCTCGGCGTACAGGTTAATACTTTTGCGATTGAGCCAATAAATGATCTGGCTTAACCGCGGTGAAAGTATAGTGGTGAGGCTGGTTACGATCTGCGGGGTTTGCAAACCTTTGGCAGTTAACGTCAGCGTAGATTCCGGGTCACCGCTTATTGATATTCCGAGGCCTTTTAAGGTATCGCTTAAACGAAAGGCAGCATCGTAAGCCGGATCGGGCACAGCGGCTGAGATGTATTTCTTTGTTTGATCAACGGCATAAGTTCCCCGTACATAAACCAGCTTGCCGCCTACCGGGAAATATATATAAGCATTATCGCCCGTTTTTTCGGGAGCGTTCACCAATTCGCTTTTAAATGCAAGGTAAGGCATCGCAGGTATCTCCGTTTTTATGCCGATTGGGCTACCCTCGCTACCGGTCGCCAATTTAATGTCGAACTGGTTTTCGCGCCAGCAAAGGCCCGATGTGCCTGCCCCGTAATAATTGCCGATATCCTGCCATATCCAACCATCGGGAATTGCTTGTGATCCAAAAATGCTGTCGTCACCAATAATGCGCCCGGTAATTCTTTTTATGCCCGCTTTGCGCAGCGCATCTGTAATCAAAGTAAGCACATGGTTTTCTTTCGATGTTTCATACCGCCAGCTCCCTAAAGTAGGATCGCCGCCGCCTTTGATAATCACATCGCCGGTTAACGTACCGTCCGGGCTTACCGACCCATTGTAACCCACCTGTGTTTGGTATTGAAAATCTTTACCTAATATATTTAAGGCAGTTGTGCTGGTAATTACTTTTAATGTTGAGGCGGTTGCAAGCCCCATATTGGGATTGCCGGTGAACACAGTTTCGCCCGTTTTGACATCGAGTACTGTAAGAGAAACTGACGCATAGCGGCATTGGCTATCGGCCTGCAGTTTAGTAAAAGCCGCGGAAAGCTTTTGTTTTAGTTCTTGCGAAAAAACCGCATGTACAGATATTAATAAAAAGCTAATCAGCGCTAATTTCTTCATTCTTCAGGTAACGTTTCGCGATGTAATAAATTGGTATTCCAGCTAAAACAATATATAACCCGCCTCTTGAATATTCCGGCTTATACATCAAAAGCAAAATACAAAACGCCAGGCCCATTATAATATATATAGCTGGTAATACAGGGTATCCAAAAGCTTTATAAGGCCTTTCAGCATCCGGACGCTTTACACGTAAAATATATATCCCGGCAATGGTAAGGATATAAAATATAACAACCACCAGGGATATCATATCCAGCAAGTCACCATATTTGCCGCTCAGGCAAAGCACAGAGGCCACAATTGCCTGTACCCATAAACCAAAACCCGGCACTGCAAATTTATTTAACGTGCCGGTCTGTTTAAAAAACAATCCGTCTTTAGCCATAGTATAATAAACCCGCGCACCGGCCATTATGAGCCCGTTATTGCAACCGAAGGTGGAGATCATGATCATAACTGCGATTACTATCGTACCTGCATCACCAAAAATAACATGTGAGGCGGAAACCGCCACGCGGTCTTTAGTAGCAGTTGCAATATCGTGCAATGGTAAAACGCCTGTATACATCACATTTGCCGACACATAAATAATCGTAACGATAAGCGTCCCGAAAAACAGGCTCAAGCCAATATTGCGTTTGGGGTTCGACATTTCGCCGGCAATAAAGGTAACGTTGTTCCACGCATCACTGCTGAAAATAGAGCCAACCATTGCTGCGGCGATGGCACCTAATGCTGCACCGGTAGCATATCCGGTAAAACTGCCATTAACATTCAGCTGACGCAAATTCCAGGCATTGTGCCAATTGGCATGCCATACATCTCCTTTAAGGGCGAAAAAACCAAAGATAATCAACCCGAATAAACTCAGCAGCTTGGTTAACGTAAAGGTATTTTGGATGATCTTGCCGCTTTTTATGCCCCGGGTATTAATAAAGGTGAGTAACAAAATAACCGCTATAGAAACTAACTGTGCCGCGCTTATTTTAAAATGAAAGGAGCCGACTATTGTGCTGAACAAAATATTATCCTCGCTTACAGCCGGAATCAAATAAGCAGTAAATTTTGAGAACGCCACCCCTACTGCCGCTATCGTACCCGTTTGTATTACAGCAAAAAAACTCCAGCCATATAAAAAGGCGATTAGCTTATTATAAGATTCCTTTAGGTATACATACTGGCCGCCCGCTTTCGGAAACATGGCGCTCAGTTCGCCATAGCTTACAGCCGCCGTGAGTGTCATAAAACCGGTAATTACCCACACAAAAATCAGCCAACCGGCCGATCCTACATTCCGGGTAATATCAGCACTTACAATAAAAATACCCGAACCGATCATAGAGCCCGCCACCAGCATTGTGCCATCGAGCAAACCTAATTGGTGCTTCATTTTCGGTTGTCCTGAATTGTTTTCCATGTATGGTTGCGGGTTTAAAGTTCTAAACTATTCAAAAAACTTTATAATCTGGCAGACGTTTGTAAAGAAATTAATTTACTAATTTGCGCCCGCCAATTATATTTGCACACTTTTTACTATTAAACAGAACAATACACCAATTTTAAAATATGGATTTATTAAACACTTACTTAATTTATTTAATACCTGTTTTCGGCCTTATCGGCATTGCAGTAATGGCAATCAAAGCCTCGTGGGTTACAAAACAGGAAACCGGTGATGCCGGCATGACTGAACTTGCCGGCTATATTGCCGCAGGTGCGATGGCATTCTTACGTGCGGAATGGAAAGTGCTCAGTTATTTTGTAGTTGTAGCCATGATCCTGCTGGCTTGGTCGGGTACAACAGTTGTAACTTCAAGTCCAGTCATCGCCATTTCATTTCTTGTTGGTGCTTTCCTTTCGGCTTTCGCCGGGTTTTTAGGGATGCGTATAGCTACTAAGGCAAATGTGCGCACCACACAAGCAGCCAAAACCAGTTTAGCCAAAGCGCTAAAGGTATCGTTCACTGCCGGCACCGTTATGGGCCTGGGTGTTGCAGGCCTGGCAGTAATAGGCCTTGGGTCGTTATTTATTGTTTTTTACACTATTTATGTTGTTAATACAGGGGGAAGTGTAAACGGCGAAGCAATGGAACGTGCCCTTGATGTATTAGCTGGATTTTCGTTAGGAGCTGAATCCATAGCCTTATTTGCACGTGTTGGCGGTGGTATTTATACCAAAGCTGCCGACGTAGGTGCCGACCTTGTTGGTAAA
>CAZZUU010000358.1:0-4351 GCA_964657275.1 uncultured Mucilaginibacter sp.
AAAACGTAAGTATCTCTTCATATATAACTTTAAGATGATCCTGAAAAATATGTTACCTGGCAAGATGGTTTCGCAGCATTTAGTGTTAGCCCGGGCCACGTTAAAAGAGTTCGTGCTTACATCTATAATCAGGAAAAGCATCACCGAAATAAATCATTTAGCGATGAATTAAAAGAGATAAAAGAGTTTGCAAAATCTCAGTTATAATCACCCTCCTAAATAGCGACGGGTTTAAAACCCATCGCTATTTAGAAATTCATCCGTCTAAAAAACTTGACATTCCATACAACAAAATACATATACAACGCCTTATATTTGTTTCACATTTTCATTAAAACTTTAAACTTACAATTATGGCATTTACACTACCGGCGTTACCATACGCTACCGATGCACTTGAACCGCATATTGATAAATTGACCATGGAAATCCATCATGGCAAACATCACCAGGCTTATGTTACCAATTTAAATAAAGCCCTTGAAGGCAAACCTGAAGCTGACAGCAGCCTTGATGATATCATTAAAAATATTTCTAAATTTCCAATGCCTGTACGTAACAATGGCGGCGGCCACTATAACCACAGCCTGTTTTGGACATTGCTTTCACCAGGTGGCGGGGGCGAACCGACAGGTGCTTTAGCTACAGCCATAAACAGCACTTTTGGCTCTTTCTCTGAATTTAAAACCAAAGTTTCTGAAGCCGGCGCAACCCGTTTTGGATCAGGATGGGCATGGTTAATTGTTACTGCTGATAAAAAATTAGTGGTTACCTCAACACCTAACCAGGACAATCCACTGATGGACATTGCCGAAGTAAAAGGCACACCGATTTTAGGCATAGATGTTTGGGAACATGCGTACTATTTGAAATATCAAAACCGTCGCCCTGATTATTTAGCTGCGATCTGGAATGTAATTAACTGGAACCACGTTGCTGAATTGTACAGCAAAGCGTAATAACCGAATCCCGAAGAGGGAATAAAAATTTAACGGCAGGATTTAACAGATTCTGCCGTTTTTGTTTAAGTGTGGGGCAGCCAATAGTCCTGTTACATTTTTGCTGCTATCGATCCGGTATTGATATTAAAAACGAAGTTAATTTTTATACAACTGCTAACCGAGTATATTAGCGTTTCGTTGTATATTCAAAAATATATCCGTAAAACTATGAAACGCATAAAAATTTTATTGGTCGCCACCTTATTTTTAGTAAGCCCGGCGTTTGCACAAAATGTAAAAGTCGCTGTTGCGGCAAATCTGCAGGCAGTGATTAAGGTGTTGCAAAAGGATTTTAAGCAAAAAACCGGTATTGATATTGAGCCTATCGTCGGCTCGTCGGGTAATTTGTCGGCGCAGGCGCGTAACGGTGCGCCCTACGACGTTTTTTTATCTGCTGACATGAGTTTTCCCGATGCGTTGTTTAAAGATGGGTTTAGCGCAAAAAAGCCTGTTGTATATGCGCAGGGCAGCTTAATTATTTGCAGCAGCCAGGATGTCGGGTTTGAAAATTGGGAAAGGCTTTTATTGACTGAGAGGGTTAAAAAAATAGCTATTGCTAATCCTAAAATAGCGCCTTACGGTAAAGCTGCTGAAGAAACATTGCAAAGCAAAGGGATATTAGCCAATGTGCAATCAAAAGTTGTTTATGGCGAAAGCATATCGCAGGTAAACACTTATATCACTACGGGTGTGGCCGAGGTGGGGTTTACTACCCAGGCTTTGGTTAAAGACCCGGCAAACAAAACCATACTCTACTGGAAAGTAATTGACCCCAATACTTATTTGCCGATTGAGCAGGGAATGGTGTTACTGAAACACGCCGATGGCAACGCTGATGCTGAAAAGTTTTATCAGTACATTTTAAGTCCTGCCGCCAAAACTATTTTTAAGGAGTACGGATATCATGTTCAGTAAATTGAATAGTAACTAATTCACCAGCATGGATCTAAACCCTATTTGGCTCACTTTAAAACTGGCCGGCATAACTTCCATGCTGCTGCTGGTTTTCGGCTTGCCTGTTGCCTGGTGGCTTTCAAAGGGCAGATCGATCATTAAAACGGTTATCGAAGCCGTTATCACCATGCCTTTGGTATTGCCGCCATCTGTACTTGGGTTTTACCTTTTGCTGGCTTTTAGTCCGCAGCATGGGGTGGGGAAATGGCTGCAGCATACATTTAACATTCAATTCGTTTTTTCATTTCCGGGATTGGTGCTGGCATCGGTAATTTATAGTATGCCGTTTATGATAGGGCCCATAAAATCGGCGCTGCAGCAGTTGCCGGTTTCGCTTTCGCAGGCATCTTATTCGTTAGGCAAAAGCAAATGGCAAACATTTTTACGGGTGCTGGTGCCCAATATAAAACCCTCGCTGCTTACAGCAATTGTGCTCACCTTTGCGCATACGCTGGGCGAGTTCGGCGTGGTATTAATGATCGGCGGTAACATCCCCAACGTTACCCGTGTAGCCTCCATCGCTGTCTATGATTCGGTTGAGCAGATGGATTATCATTCCGCAAATATTTATTCGCTTATCCTTTTTGCTATCACTTTCATCCTGGTTATTGGGGTGTTTATTTTTAATAAGTATCAACTTAAAAGTCCCCTGGAATGATCAGCGTCAATATCGAAAAGAAATTAAAAACTTACCAGGGGCAGCAGGTATTAAAAGTTGCAAGGCAATTTCCCGCCGGTAGCATAACAAAAGTTTACGGCCCGTCCGGCGCAGGGAAAACCACCTTTTTAAAGATCATAGCCGGTTTTATTAAACCGGAGAAGGGTACAATCAGCGCAAATGATATAACATGGCTCGTTACGGGTTCAAATGTGTGTATGCCGCCGCAAAAACGAAGGGTTGGATTTGTTTTCCAGGATTACGCGCTATTCCCCCATATGACGGTACAAGAGCACCTCGAATATGCTACTGACGATAAGGCATGGATCAACCGGCTATTACAGGTTGGAAAACTGGATACATTGAATACGCATAAGCCGGAACATCTTTCAGGCGGGCAGCAGCAACGTTTGGCCATTTTAAGGGCATTGGCCATTAAACCAAAGCTGCTTTTAATGGACGAACCATTTTCAGCCATAGATCCCGATATGAAATCGGAGTTGATCGGTGAACTAAAACTATTGTTTGATGAATTGGGAACAACTGTTTTGATCGTAAGTCATAATCCGCAGGAGTTGGACGAATTAACTGACCGGGCAATGATATTGCCTGAGCCTTTACTTCAACACATTTAATATTGTACTTACAGAGGCCCTTTTTGTATAGTCTTTATCAAAATGAACAAAGATGATCGTGCCCGAGCCGTCGATCACATAAGTAGCCGGAACCGGTAGCACATGATCGGTATTCCCGTTATTTTTCTCAAGGTCAATACCATAGTTCTTAAGCTTCGAAAACATGTCGGCATCAACGGTGTAATTAACCTGGTAAGCTTTCATGATGCTATATCCTTTGTCCTGGACGATAGAAAATGAAGCGTGGGTTTTATCGATAGTTTTATTAATGTTGCCGGCGGTTTCGGGGGTTACGCCAATTACATAAGCACCTTTGTTTGTTAAAAGCTGCAATGAATCCTGCAATTGTTTGATATGCTTATTGCAATAAGGGCACCATTGCCCGCGATAGAAAAACAAAACCACCGCTTTATGCGATTTAAGGAGGCTTTTCAGGTTAAGGATTTTCCCGGAGTTATCTGTTGCTGTAAATTCAGGAGCCAGGGTGCCGCTTTTCAGTCCTGTTTGCGCCCAAGCCGGGGCAGTTAAAAATATTAGTGCAATTATAAATAGGTATTTCTTCATCATATAGCTTTTAAAAAAAGAAGGGAGAAAAATCCCCCTTCCAGTCAAACAAAAACAACTCACATTTTACCGGTACTGTCTTTAGCCATTTTCTTGTCCATCTTCATTTTGCTTTTTGACATTTTGGACATTTTTTTCTTTTTCATCTTATCCATCTTCATTTTACCGGTGTCGCTCAACGCAACTGATGTGGCATTTGAAGAATGATTTACGGCTTTAGCCTGCAGGCTAAGCGTTAAGCAAGACGCAATTGCTACAGCGGCAACTGCTTTCGAAATAATTGATTTCATACTTTGTTTTTTTAGTTTTTTCTTATGATTTAACCGTTAGTCGATTAAAGCGCGAAAGCCTTACAAAGTGTTGGCCGATATTTTGTTCCGATGAAACAAAATCCTGTTAATCAAGCATATATTTTTATTTCGACCCTGAATGGCTACAATAAATCGAATTGTTTAAGCATCCTGTCTATTTGTTTAATTCCTGTTCTATTCTATCTTGCAGGTCCTTTTTAAAGCTATCGTCAAGCTTGCTGCCTGATT
>CAZZUU010000359.1:0-4348 GCA_964657275.1 uncultured Mucilaginibacter sp.
TACCGGGAGGTATTTTTTCCAGGTAGTTAAGTATTTTCTTTCTTCCATGTTTGGCGGTAAAGGTAGGATAATATAACAATATGTTGCTGTAAAGATTAATTTGATTTATAACCTTTTAATGAATTATAGCTGCACGGAAATATATACTATTGTTTTTTGCATTCGGTTAATGAATAATTGAACCTTTGCCTATATTTGCAGCACTGCTTCCGTAGTTCAACGGATAGAATTATGGTTTCCGGTACCATCGATATGAGTTCGAATCTCGTCGGGAGCACAAAATTAAAAAAGCTGTTAGTCATATCGTTAACAGCTTTTTTAATTTTATGTAGCCGTGAAACTCTCACTGATTGATTTACAATCTTTGTTTTAAAAGCATCCTTCTATCTCAGCTAATTAAAAATTACGATGCAATTTTTGCGTTAAATTATTTGCTTTAAAGTATTGGATATTAAAACTTTATCATTTACCTTTATTCAACAAAACAACTTAAATCATGAAAAAGATCATTACCGGTATGGCCGTAGCCGTCTTCTTTTTGAGTGCCTGCAAAACCAGCCCCGGCACCGAAGTTAAAGGAATCGACAGCGCAGCGCTTAAGTTAGAAAAAAACAAACAAACGGCCATAAACTCCGACCTGGCTTTCAACAAAAAGGATATAGATGGGATATTTAAAGATTGTACCCCGGATTACGTTGAATATGGCAACGGCGAATCAAAGCCCATGAAACTTGACTCAATAAAGGCCAACATAAAAAATCTCTTTGTTGGTTTCCCCGATTTTAAAGTTGAAAATTTACATGCAATTGCAGCGGGCGATACTGTAATTATTATTGCCGATTGGAGCGGAACCTTTAAAAACCAGTTTATGAAGATGAAGCCAACAGGAAAAGCCTACAAAGCACCTGATGCCGACATTTTCACTTTTAACAAGGACGGAAAAATAACCTCGCACAAGTCCATACAATCCGACGAAACCTACTTTATGCAGTTGGGCATACCAATGCCGCCTAAAAAGAAATAACCTCCCTTCTCCTCTAATAGATCCTACATATATTTAACCATTAAGCTTTGCCGGTAATATAACACCGGCGAGGCTTTTAATTTGAAGATGATTCATTTGTTATCTTGCAACTAAGGGCTTATGAAAACCATACCCCTGTAACTACCTCGCTTATTTAGTTTTTCATTCTATCAACTCGATTTTTACTGCGTAAGTGCTTGAAAGTTTCGCTAACTTCAAATCGAATATTAAAGAAATCATGTTTTGTAGTCAAAAGGCGTTATCTATCATTTTTATATCAATTATATTTTTTTCTGCCTGCCACTCGACTGTTGAAAACAAAAAAAAAGATGATACTACTGTTGCTCTAAAGATTTTGTTGGATAGTGCTTTTTACAAACAACGGCTGGCAACCGTGGCACGGGTAGACCCGTCCGATCTTTTGAGTGACACCATCATCTTTAAGCGCAATAATTCCCTGATTCATCATCTGCCGAAAAACTTGCGATACAAGCTATTATCAGAGGATGAAATGTGTGAGTTAATGGCTATTCATAAATTAACTTATTTACAATTTCTTGAATTAGAATTTGTAAAAAACGGTACTGGATATAAAACGAGTATAGGAACTCATTGTATGTCTAAAGGCATAATGAAAACGGAGCCGGACGAAGTCTCACATCCATTTTGCGAGCGCGAGAAATACTGTAATGCGGTTTTGTATATGTATGTAACAAAAAAGGGAAATAATCTTATCGGAAGCAAAATTACTATTATGACCTATTGATAGTGTTTTTTTTACCCTCCGTTTAATAATCCTTTTTTAAATTGCGGACTTTACATATAACAATATGCACAGAGGCGGTTTCGTAAGGATATTTTTAATTATAGCAGTTTTGAGCTTACTGCTGGATTGGTATGTATTTGCGGGCTTAAGAACGCTTACTGCCGACTGGCAATCGCTCCGGCTGCGGCAATTGGTGAACTGGGGATACCTTGTAATTTCTGTTGGCGTTACTGTATTGTTCATTGCAGGATTCGGGAGTTTCAGTACCGCAAAAGGCATGACACCATTTCACGAATGGGTGCTCAGTATTTTCCTTACTTTTTTTATCACCAAAATATTCTTTATCCTTATTTTGTTCTTAGGCGATATTGGGCGCTTTTTTTATGGCATCGTTAACCACTTTGTAAAATCAACAGATGCTCCTGCTGAGCCTTTCTTCCCGGCCCGTCGAAAATTCATCAGCGAAATAGCCGTATTGGTTGCTGCCGTGCCATTTGCCGGTTTCATTTATGCGATGATAAAAGGCAAATACGATTATAAGGTACATCGCAAAACAATATATTATGATGATTTGCCCGATGCATTCGATGGCTTTACCATAACCCAGCTATCCGACATACATTCCGGCAGTTTTGATAATACCGAAGCCATGCAGAAAGGCATCGACCTGGCTAAAGCGCAAAAAAGCGACCTGTTTGTTTTTACAGGCGATCTGGTTAACAACGCGGCATGGGAAATTGAACCTTACCTTGATCGTTTTAACCAGCTTAAGGCCCCATATGGGCAATTCTCTATCTTGGGTAACCACGATTACGGCGACTATATTGAATGGAGCAGCGAGGCAGAAAAAGGAGCCAACCTCAAAAAACTAAAACAACACCATAAAACGCTCGGGTACCGGCTGTTGTTGAATGAAAATGTGGTATTGGAAAAGGGTAGCCAAAAGATAGCACTCATTGGCGTGCAAAACTGGGGGAAAGGCTTTATTCAGTTAGGCGATCTCGATAAAGCTTTACGTGGTGTCGATAAGGATGCATTTAAAATCCTATTATCGCACGATCCCACCCATTGGGAAGAGAAAGTACGGTATAACCCAACAACAATTCATTTAACCCTTTCGGGCCATACACATGGTGCACAATTTGGTGTCGAAACAGCAGGCTTCCGCTGGAGCCCGGTGCAATACCGCTATCTCGACTGGGCGGGCCTGGTAAACGAAAAGAACCGGTACTTGTATGTTAACCGTGGTTTTGGCTTTTTAGCCTTTTCAGGACGATTAGGCATTTGGCCTGAGATAACAGTGCTTACGCTGAAGAAGTCCGAAAGTCGGGAAAGACCGAAAGTCTGAAAGTAATAAGGAAATACCGTTTAACCCGCCCGCCATCTTCTATTTTTTACTTTTGAATTTTGACTTCAAAACTCTGGCACGGTTTAGGCTTTATAGTTGATATATAAATACATCTGCTATGGCAACTCAACAAACAAAGCGAATCGGCAAACGCCAACCCTTAAAACCGGTCAGTAAAATGGATACCTTGCATGATACCTGGACAGTTATGAAGCCATTTATCCACTTCTCCATAAAGGCAATGCGGGTAATTGCACGTGCGCTGGTTTTTATTGTAAAAAATATCCCAAAACCTGATGATCATAAAGCCGCTAACAAAAATGATAAGGTAATTAAAATATAGCGTCAGGAAAGACCGAAAGAAAAAGCGCTGCTAAAAATAAGACGCGCTCCTAATCATCGCGTTACAACCGTTATAACCATTACAACTCTTTCAACCCATTAAAACTTATTCCAACTCCTTCGGCAACGACCTAACCGGACTCTCCCATTTGCCGAACTCAAAATAATCGTCGATGCTTACATTGATCCGGCTTCCTTTTGGATATTTGCTTTTTTCATAATTAGCGGCCCTTAAAACAACGCCGCCCCGTTCGATGATCAGTTCCTCATAAAAACCTTTGAACAGCACCTGCTTAACGGTCCACTTGGCACCAAACCCCTTCCCTATTTTAACATGTTCCGAATATATAACTACCGTGCCTCTTTTGGTTTTAATACCGCATAGTTTAGCTTGTTCAGAAGTTAACTGGCTACTGCTCGCCAGTATTTGCGCAGTATATAAGAGTTGGGGAGAATTATATAAAACTTCGGGGCTGCCGTTTTCAACAATTTCACCTTCCTTTAATACAACCAATTCATCAGCCATTGATAGTATTTCTGCCGGATCATGCGACACTAATACCACGGTAACGCCCCACTCCTTTACAATAAACCTGATGTCGTGTTGCAAGCCCTCACGGTAAGTGGCATCAACCTGGTTAAACGGTTCGTCGAGTAAAAGCACTTCGGGTTTGCTGATCAATGCTTTTGCTATCGTAACCCGTTGCTTTTCGCCCCCGCTTAGCTTCCCGAACGGTTGATCTTTAAGCGGCAGAATATCCAGCATATTTAAAGCGTCAATTATTTTTTGAGTTTCTGTTTTACCATCCTGTTCCTCTTTCCTCAAACCCGAGCGCACACTATCCCAAACAGTGGCCCGCAATTCCAT
>CAZZUU010000360.1:0-4344 GCA_964657275.1 uncultured Mucilaginibacter sp.
TACGGCGGGTTCGGTATAAGTTATTTCCAGCTCGGCAGAACCCGGTATAGAACCCATAATTGGTTCTTCACTTTCAAAAGCAACAATCACATTCATCCCTTCTTTAAGGAATTTTACCGCAGCGCCGAACAATGTTTTAGGAACATTGTGCTGATCGAATGTGGCATTATCCATAACTACCAACGAGCCGCCATCCTCATATAAATACTGGTAATCATTGGTTTCAACGCGTGCTATTGTCACATCCTCATCCGTCCGGAAACGGTACTCAACCAGCTTGCCGCTTTTTACATTGCGCATACGTGCCTGGTAAAAGGCGCGTAAATTACCTGGGGTACGATGTAAAAATTCTTCCACTTGCAGCAGTTCGCCATTAAAGCGAATAATGTTACCATTTTTTATTTCGGATGCTTTAGACATAACACAAATATTGAGGGGCAAACTTAGGCACTTAAGGGGAAAGAAACAATAGTAAGGGTGGCGAAAGCTTAAAGCGCGAAGAACTATAGCACAAAAAAAATGTTAGATCGCTGCAAAAGAATTAATATAGTTATGATCTGTCGAACACGTGTCTGGCGAATTGAAACATTGCAAAGTTACATAACTAACTCATGCGTAAAATTCTTAAGCTTCACCCCCTTAACAAGTAACCATACCATTAGTACAAGTTCGCCCAGCCCCGCTATTGATACAAAAATAAAATTTATATTGAAGCCTGGATAAAGCAGCGGCTGTAAATTATCGGCCAGCCAGCCCAATCCTGCGATAAAGACATACGCGCCAATCCACCCGGGCATATAACCTGACCGGAATATAAGCCAACCTAGCAAACACAAATAGGTGCCAAAGAAAAGATAGGCAAGCGCCCACCCGTTATAAAAAGCGCTGAGCAGCGCCACAACCTGATTATTTAAAAAAGAAGCATCATATTGCCCGGGGGCTTTAGTGATAGATAAAATGGTTACCAGGTTAAGCAAAGCACTCAAACTAACCAGCGTATAAATAATCCGCAGCCAGCAAGCTAATAACGATAATGACTTATTAACCGGTTTAAGTAGAATATACAACGCCCACGCAGCCAGGATATCCCCCGCAAAATTTATCACATATCCGGTGATAGCTACACGTAAAAAAAAGCGTTGATCTATCAGGCTTTTGAGAATTGTTGCGCCGTTGCCGGTTACAATCAACTTCGGCATTGCATAAAACTCTGCGAAGGGCGTGCCCATCATCATTATATAGCCAATACCGGCAAGCAGGGCCGCTTTACCCAGTGAAATTTCTGAAGTCTTCATTTTTATATTGTCCACCGCAGTTGTTTGAAACTTGGACGATGTTAGGGCCGATAAGTTACTGATCTGCAATAAAATAAAATTTTGTGTTAGTCGGAAAAGATTGTCCGTCATTTAAATATCTACCTAAGTGGTTTTTCAGATGCGGCTTTTACAGCAAGTTTAACCTTTCGGCTTTCACCTCAAAAAAGTACCTTTGCGCATCTAAATTACACATCCGGTATGAGTGTTTCTGAATTGGCCAAAAATCTGCACGGCTCTGAGATTATAAAAATTGCAGGCGAGATCAACGAACTAAAACGACAAGGACAAGCTATTGCCAACTTAACCATTGGTGACTTTGATTCCAATATCTATCCTATCCCTGATCAGTTAAAGCAAGGTATAGTTGAGGCTTATGATCATAACCAAACCAATTACCCTCCTGCCGATGGGATGCTCGATCTTCGCGAAAGTGTATCCTCATTCTTAAAAAACAGGTATAATCTTGATTATTCATCAAACCAGATATTGATCTCGGGCGGATCACGGCCATTAATTTACTCTACCTTTTTGGCGGTTGTAAACCCGGGCGACAAGGTGGTTTTTCCGCTTCCGTCATGGAACAATAACCACTATTGCGACCTGCTTAAAGCTGAAGCCGTGATGATCCCGACAAGGGCCGAACATAATTTTATGCCGACCGCTGAAGAGATCGGTCCGCACCTTAAAGGTGCTGCCTTGTTAGCGCTGTGCTCACCGTTGAACCCAACCGGAACCATGTTCAGCAAAAAGGACCTGGAAGAGATCTGCGACCTGGTTATAGCCGAAAACAAAACCCGTACTGCCGGTGAAAAGCCGCTTTACCTTTTATACGACCAAATCTATTCGCAACTAACCTTTGGTCATCACCAGCATTTTGACCCGGTAAGTTTACGCCCGGAATTAAAAGATGTAACCATCTTTATAGATGGGGCATCCAAATGTTTTGCATCAACAGGTGTACGTGTGGGCTGGGGTTTTGGACCGGCGCATGTAATCAATAATATGAAGGCGATCGTCGGCCACATGGGTGCATGGTCACCTAAGGCTGAACAAGTGGCTATGGCCAAATTCCTAAGGCAGGACGATAACGTAAACAGCTATCTCGATAAATTTAAATCGCGAATTCAAAACAGCCTGAATACGCTTTACCATGGCTTTCAGCAACTCAAGGCAGAAGGCTTTAAGGTTGATGCGATCGAACCCATGGGTGCAATTTACCTGACCATTAAAATTGACTACGCAGGTAAATCCACCCCCGATGGCGCTTTGTTAAAAACATCGACCGACATTAATTCATACCTGATCAAAGAAGCGAAGGTGGCATTCGTCCCATTTTCTGCATTTGGTACCGATGATGAAGTAAATTGGTTCAGGGCTTCGGTGGGGGCTATTACTTTACAGGAAATAGAACAGCTTATACCGAGAGTAAAGGAAGCTTTGAGCAAATTGAAATAGTTACTCTGACGACTTATATCAATAACTAATTCCGAAATCGTAATTCCGATATCCGAAATCAAATTATGCTGCCTTCGAAATATATTTCACCAAACTTCTTTTTGCCACCGGCAATAAAGTTTGCTCCAAAGGGAAGCTGATATCGCTTTGCACGTAATATACAGCCGGGTTCGGCATAAACTTATTGCGGCGAATCAGATCCAGCTTTACGGCTTCAGGCGTATTAGCCAGGCTTTGTTCGTAAGTGTCAACAAAACTTATATTGATCCCGCGGTATTTATCATCGAGACTTTCAAATATGGTTATCTGGTATTCATAGATCCAGTTGGTTTTTTCCTTTCCGTTCCGCAGCGAAAAATAGCCATGATAAGGCATCAAAGGAACTATCCCTACAGGGTCGATATTTAACCTGCTTTCAACAAAATCATAAATCTCCTTGCCTGTTTGTATGGCTGGATCCATTTTTTGCAGCGCGTAGCTGATGATGGATTCAATCTCTACCATGGAGCTGTCGTCTTCAACTATTTTTTGATAGGTAAGTTTAACGGCTTCCAGATCTGCAGAGGTAAGGCGCTGCGGAAAGGCCTGCTGCAGCATGGTTTTATTCTTTTTGAAGTACTGCAGATTATTATAGTGAAAGATCAAATCGGTGAGATTTGGGTAAAGCTTGCTTTTATCAAAATGACGGTTGATCTCCTGCAGGTAATCCAAAAGGATATATTTTTTGTATTCAAAATCAATCGACCCTTCAATAAACCAGTTAATACCTAATGATTTCATTTAATTGACTTCCTTTCAACAGCTTAAATTAAACAAAAATGAGCAATTTTGCAAAATGCCTTTTGGAACACTCTATTTAATACCCGTGCCGCTTGCTGATGAAGCAGCCGCAAAATCATTCACCCCTTATTTAGTTGATACGATAAACAGCATCAAAGAGTTTATTGTTGAGAACGAAAAAACAGCCCGCCGTTTTCTAAAAGAAGCCGGGTTAAAAACGCCACAAAGCGAATTGGTAGTTCATGATTATGGCAAACATAACCGCGCTGATGGTACAGCTGAGTTTTTCAAGGGCCTGCAAGCTGGAAGTGACGTTGGCTTAATGAGCGAAGCCGGTTGCCCGGGAATTGCCGATCCCGGGGCCGAGATTGTTGAAAAAGCGCACCGCATGGGCATAAAAGTGGTGCCGTTGGTTGGACCAAGCTCCATATTGCTGGCATTGATGGCCTCCGGGTTTAACGGGCAAAGTTTTACTTTTCACGGCTACCTTCCTATTGATAAATCCGAACGCGGTAAACGTATTAAGGAATTGGAAACTCTAGCTGAAAAGCACGATCAAACACAAATATTTATTGAAACACCGTTCCGGAACAATCCAATGCTGGAAGAGATATTAAAAGCAGGTAATCCAAGAACCCGCCTTTGTATTGCCTGCGACCTGACAGCGGCTACAGAATTTGTTCAAACCAAAACCATCGCCGAATGGCAAAAGAAAATACCGGAACTGCATAAACGACCGACCATCTTTTTGATCTATAAGAAATATTAGATGGTTATCCCTGACAAACATATC
>CAZZUU010000361.1:0-4341 GCA_964657275.1 uncultured Mucilaginibacter sp.
TTTATAGGTAACAACTCCGGATGGAACCGTTTGTATCACCCCATTGCCAAAGTCGATATCATAAGTTACCGCATTTTTTGCCGACGTGGTAACGCTTACGTTACCACTGCTGTCTACTGATGCGACTGCATTTACGGTTAAATTAGTCGGGGGTAAATTAGCATTTACCGAACTCTGGCTGCCCTTACTGCACGCGATCAAAAAAAAGCTGAGAATGATGAATCCTTTAATATATTTTGTCATGATTAATTCTTTAGTAGTATAACCGGCAAAAACGTTTTATGTCGTTTTTGCCGGCTTAAATATTTATGGCGCTCTTAAAATCTGGTACCACGCATTTCCGTCGCTGCCAATATTACGTAAAACCATCACATGTGGCGTTATAGAAATTACCTGGTAAGTTACGCCTCCTGTACCAAAATTCACTAATCCATCGCCGGGCACATTGAATTGTATGCCTGTAGAGCTTCCTCCGCCTGTATTGGCTGTTGCAAAGCCGATAGTTTTAGTGCCCCCGGTGGTAACCATATAACATCCGTCGCCGCCTGATTGGCCATAAAATGCCGTAGCGGCAGCAATCAGGAAGGATTGCCCCTGGTTGTTATCGTTTATGGTAACACTGTTCGGCCCCGACTGCGTAAAGGTTATCACCCCAGCATAGGCGCAGGCAGGCTTTTCATTTGGTTGTGCCGTATAGTAATCAGGTGTAAAATCAGAGGCCGGCCCTACACCAAAGTTACCTACAGTATCCTTAGCTACCATCCAGCTTTTTGATGACCCATTGGTAAAATCGGTTAAAATATTTGCCGGGATCTGAAATTGATACAAAACTTTAATTTGTTTACTTAATGTTGATGTTGCACCACCGGTGCCAATAGCATTAACAGTAATAGTATAAAGGTTAGTATCTAAAGTAGTGTATTTATAGGTTGCAAGCCCTGTTGTGGTTAAAACAGAATCGCCGTTGCCAAAATATATTTTGTAGGCCAGGGCATTGGTTGCAGTAACGGCAATTGAAATATTTCCTGAACCATCCCCCGTTGGGTTAGCGCTGGCGCCCTGTATGGTTGTAGTTACCACGATATTGGTAGGGGTTTTTATCGGCCCAAACGAATATTTCGGTTTTGTACAGGAACCAATTACTACTGATGCGATGATAGCAAGCAGTAAAATATAATTTATATTTTTTTTCATGTTTGTACTATTTTACTGATTTATAATAGAATTACATTATCCCAATAAAATTTTGAACCGTTGCCTGCATTCCCAAAATCGAAGAATATAGTTGCCAGATCATATGTATTGGACGGATTAAAGGCGGGTGTTCCCGCAGCATTTTTACTAAAATCGAACGTTAGCGTTTCCCATTGGTTAGTTTTCGTGGTAAGCACGTCAGTTTCTACCGATAAACCACTGTTAGCGTTTGCATGGTTATCCAGCTTAAGTTTAACATCCAAGCCAGGACCGGGTGAATAAACATCGACTGTCATTTTCATCCTTGACGAACTTATCGGTATTACCGTTGCAAATCCGGCGCCGGTGCCCATAGTGGTACCTGCATACGTTTGTGCGCCTGATGTTTTTATCGACTGCATCACATGGTTATTTGCGTTTGCCGGATCTACAACTAAAGTTGAAACATTGCCTCCAAAATCCGTCATGGTATAATCCGTGCTTGGATCTTCGAAGGTAACCGGCAGGTCGATCTGTTTAATTACCGCTGCCGAAGCCATTTGCACATTATCAAAGTAAAAAGTTGTGCCTGAACCGCCATTTCCAAAATCAAAGAAAATAGAGATCAGGTCATACGTGTTTTGCGGATTAAATGCTGGCGTACCGGATGCATTTTTGCTAAAATCAAAGGTCAGTGTTTCCCATTGATTGGTTTTTGTGGTAAGTACGTCTGTTTCAACAGATAAGCGGTTGTTTGCATTTGCATGATTATCCAGCTTCATTTTAATATCCAGGCCCGGGCCCGGAGAAAAAATCTGCATCGTCATTTTGTCTGCAACCGCAGTGATAGGAATTGGCGTTGGGAAACCCGAACCTGTACCAATAGTAGTACCTGCCCATACCTGTGCACCCGGAGTTTTTACCGTCTTCATCACATGGTTACTGTTGTTTGTAGGGTCTACTGATAAAGTTGAAACATCCCCACCGAAATCAGACATGATATAGTTGGTATTTGGATCGTCAAACGTAACCGGCAGGGTTATCGGGTTTGAAATAGTGATGGAGTTTGTTTTCACCGTGGTTTCTGCCCCGCCGCTTAATGCCGTTACCGTAACTACAAACGTACCGGACGATTTGTAAGTGTGGTTAACTGCCTGCCCGCCTAATGCAAAGGTTGACGCAACCGGGTTAGCCGCAGTCGAATCACCAAAGGATATTTTGAACAACGTAGCATATTTGGCTGTTGCCGATACAGTTGCCGTTAAGTTGGCTACTGCTAAATTAACAGCCAAATTTTGTGGTGCCTGAAATGAAACCACCAGCGGTTGGGTAACTGTAGCGGTGCCGCCTTTAATATCGTGGGCTACCAGTTTAACCTGGTAACTACCTTCAGCATAGGTGTGTTTAACGCTTTGGCCTGCCGCAATCTTTGCCGGGGTCGCATTGCCGTCGCCAAAATACACGTCATACGTTGTTGCCCCGGTAGCGCCTGGTGTTATCGTTACTCCCCCAGTATTATCGTGGGTAATGTTAAACATAACAGAAGGGCTGCTCACCGTGGCAGCAGTCGACACAAACGATGTATCGGTTATAGAATCGTCCTTTTTACAACCCGCTGCCGTGCAGAGAAGGAGAATAAAAAGTGTAAAATATTTTAATTTTTTCATGATGATTTATTTATGAATAAAAATTAATATCCTGGGTTTTGGGCTAAATGCGAAACGGTGACTTCAGCCTGCGGAATAGGGAACACTTCATTTTTCCCTGCCTTAAAGTTTGGTAGCGTGCCTGCTGCCTTACCCGTCCTTACAAGGTCAAAAAAACGCTCGCCTTCCATGGCCAATTCCAGTCTTCTCTCATTTAAAATTGCGGTGTACAACGTAGCGCCTGTTGCTACAACATCCTGGCTTGCGTTGGTAACCTGGAATGCCCGCCGCCTAACCTGGTTTAAATAAAGCTGCGCTTTATTATCATCAGGGGCAGTGCTTTGATTATAAGCTTCGGCAGCCATTAAAAGAACGTCGGCGTAACGGATAGTCCTGAAGTTATTCAGATAGTTCAGTTCCTGCTGGCCACTTGTCTGTCCCTTACGCGGCAGATATTTCATATCGTAATAGTTCGTATTCTCATAAGGGGCAACCTCGAAGGTGACATTTAACGACGGGTTGGCCGCGGCGTAAGCTGCAACGTCGAACAATGTTCCGTCTCTTCTTTGATCGCCGGCAGCATATGCATTGTACAAGTTGGCGGTTGGCAGGTTAGTGCTCCACCCTGCTGCGTAAGGCATGGCCCCTGTACCGCTTAACTGGCGTACACCGCATTGCTGCACCATATAATTACCCTGGCCCTGGAAAACATTTGACCATTGGTAGTATGGCGATGTATTGGTGTATTGTATCTCAAATACCGACTCCGGGCCGTTTTCGCCTGATTTTACGAATATCGAATCAAACGTCGTTACAAGGGTAAAGGCGTTGGCGTCAATCACGCTTTGTAAGGTAGTGGCAGCTGACGCATACTTTTTCTCATACAAATAAACCTTACCGAGCAAAGCTTGTGCAGCATATTTGGTTGCACGGCCTTGTTGTGTTTGAACGGTTGGTAATACAGATATAGCTTTGGCAAGATCAGCCTCAATTTGCGCATATACTGCTGCTGCACTTGCCCTTTGCAAAGTGCCTGAGGTTGAAAAATCCAAACGTTTATCGGTAAATAACGGTACGCCGCCGAACATTTTTACAAGAGTAAAATAATAATAGGCCCTTAAGAAATATACTTCGCCGTACATGGCATCCTTACCAGGGAAATTAACTTGCTGGCCGGCCGGGTTTGCTGTTTGATATTGTGTTAAATAATTGGCCCGGTTAACGCCTTCGTATGCATATTGCCATATACTGGCCAGCGTGCCGTTAGTTGGTGTTTCGGTAAATTGATCTATTTGTTGCAGATCGAGCACGTCAGAAGCACTTTCGCCTCCGGCTACAGCATTATCAGATGCAATATCGCCTATTGGCACCACCTGGTTTATCCATTGCAGGGGCGTATAAGCACTTATTTCCATCGTTTGGTAATCTGATGCCGATTGCAAATAGGATGACGCTGAAACGATATATGCGCTTTGTGGCGTGTAATTAACAAACTTTTTGCAGGATGCGACTAAACTAATCC
>CAZZUU010000362.1:0-4340 GCA_964657275.1 uncultured Mucilaginibacter sp.
TGTATTGCCTCCGTTATCTGGAAGCCACAGGTTAAAACAGGGTTAAGAGAGGTCATGGGTTCCTGGAAGATCATGGCCATCCGGTTACCCCGGATCTGTTGCATATCAAATTCAGGCAATTCAAATAAACTAACATCGTTTAATAAAACCTCTCCCGAAATAACTGCTTGTCGCTCATCCAATAACCGCATCAATGCCAGCGAAGTAACCGATTTGCCTGAACCGGATTCGCCTACAATGCCAATGGTTTCGCCTTTATTTAATTGGAACGATATGCCTTTAACCGCCTCAAACAGGCCATTTTGTGTTTTGAACTTAACGCTAAGTTCCTTTACCTGCAGAATTACTGTCCCACTATGGTTATGCATTCGTCTGTGATCAATTCCTCTCCGCGGTAACGCCTTAATAATTGTGCTGTGGCCACCACATCCTTTTGACAATAAGTACAAATGCGCTCCAACTGGTTTTCAACCCAATAAACATGGCCAACCATACTGCCGTCGATATCATCCTTGGGAGTTGGGATGTTAAAAATGGCCGTTAGCAAACTGAGGGAGGTATAGCTCTTGTAGTCGCCGAATTTCCAAAGCTCCATGGTGTCCAGGTGATTTATCTCCCAGGGTTTTTTGCCGGCGATTTCCAGCTGCGATGGAATTTGCAGGCCATTTATCAGCATCCTGCGACAGATATAGGGAAAATCGAACTCTTTGCCATTATGTGCGCAAAGAATAAGGCTTGCAGGCTGACTTTTCAACAGCGCCGCAAATTGCATAAGCAGCTCCTTTTCATCGTGTGATGCAAAAGATTTTACCCTTAGCCCTGTATTCTTTCCATTGGAAAATATACCTACGGATATACAAATGATCTTTCCAAACTCCGCCCAAATGCCCGCCCGCTCATAAAAATTTTCTGCGGTTTCTTCCTTTCGCTGATGTACAGTTTTTAAGTCCCAAAGCTTTTTAAAATGCTCCGGCACCTCGTCAAAGCTGCTGTATTGCGGAACGGTTTCTATATCAAGCACCAACAGGTTATGAAGGTCGTATTGTTCGAGCATTTGGTATAAATTTAGGTGTAAAATAAGATTATTTTTACAAATCTTAAAAAAGGCTGCCTAGCCTGCTTATTTGGCCTCACTTAAATCCTCTCCAAAGGAGAGGACTTGAGCTTCATTTTGCTTTGTTTAGAACCCTCTCCTTTGGAGAGGGCAGGGTGAGGCCTCACTTCGCCAGCACCTCAAATCCAATATGCACTGTATTCCCGTTACCATCAACCAATGTCAGCTGATGCTTACCCGGATCAGGGTTTAAAGCTATCTGGTGGAAATCTTTGGTTTCTCCCACGTACTTATCATCCAGGTGCCAGAATATTTTTACGCCCTGCTGCCGGTGGGCCGCGTTGAAGATCACCCTACCGCGTGTCCCATCCGCTTCCAGGGGGACGTATATTTTTGCGCCGTCTTTGGGATAAATAATTTCCATCGGGTTGGCATTTTCAGCCTGCACGCAATCCGGCCTGAAAGGCGGTAGTACATGGTACTCGTAGTTTTTGGTCTTATAATAATACTCCATGGACGGCGGCAGCACAAACCATTTTTTATTGACGATCTCATCCGGTGGCACACAATTACCTGTTACCTGCCATTTTTCATCCCGACTTAAATGTACCAACTGGTGATAAGGACAAACCGGGGCCTTCAGCCCGCTTTTTGGCACCCACAAATCGTCTGTATCCTCACAATATTCACCGGCGCGGTACCCGCTTTGGCGGCATACTTTTATTTTTACCATTTCGCCGACAGGCATTTCAAACCAGTCCCGCGCCTCCGGCAATAGCCTGAATATCTCAAACAACACCGGAGCGGCAGTATTTATTCCGGTAAGGCCGGGCCTGCCTTCGCCGTTGGTATTACCTACCCACACGCCGACAACATATTTGGGTGTAATCCCTATAGCCCAGCCGTCGCGAAATCCAAAACTGGTGCCCGTTTTCCACGCTACGCGCTGACTTGAGCTGAATTGCTGCCACAGCATTTCTTCGCCCGGCCGCATTACCTCCTCCATCGCCTGGAAGGTATAATAGATCGACCCTGCATCAAGCTGCCCGGTTTTTTGCAGGTCGGGTTGTTGTTTTGGTGTGAGATTATAGACCGGGTTATGATAATCAGCCGGATCATATTTGCCGTTGTACTTATCATAATGATTAAGCACACGCGCCATATCCGCGTAAGCGCCGGTCAGCTCCCAGAGTGTATTTTCCCCGCCGCCCAAAATCAGGGACAAGCCATAATGATCGGCCGGCTTTTTTAAGGTGGTGATGCCGATGCGGTGCAAGAAATCATAGAAACGCTCGTATTTAAACTGATGCAGCATTTTTACAGCAGGGATATTTAATGAGCGCGATAATGCTTTCGATGCCGGGACCGCGCCATCAAACCCCAGGTCGAAATTCAAAGGATGATAACCTGCAAATTGGGTGGGTACGTCAGGTATCAGGCTGTTTGGCAGTATCAACCCATCGTGCAGCATCGAGGCGTATAATAATGGTTTTAACGTACTGCCCGGACTTCTCGGCGAATTAACCACATCTACGTCGCTTTCCATTTGCGGGTCTTCGGGATGCGCTATGTTGCCAGCGTAGGCGATTGTTGCGCCTGTTTCCACATCGAGCACAACAGCGGCAATATTATTGATGTCGTTGGCTTTCAGCACCTGGTGGTGCTGCTCCAGCAATTGACTAATCTGTTGCTGTAAAGTCAGCTTGATCGTGGTCCTTATCCTTGTGTTGCCTTGAAAATGCTTTTGCGTATCCGTTTTGAAGCGTTCGAGGAGGTGAGGTGCAAACTGCGGTAAAGCCAGCGGCTTATCAGGCAGCGGTTCCAGTTTAGCAAGTGCCGCTGTAGTTGAACTGATAATGCCCTGCTGCTGAAGCTTGTCCAGCAACTGGTTCCGTTTTTTAAGCAACAGGGCCCTGTTTTTTCCCGGGTGCACCAGCGATGGTGAATTTGGCAGCACCGCCATAGTAGCCATTTCGCCCCAGGAAAGTTTATCCGGACTACGTCCAAAATATCGCCACGAGGCAGCATCCAAACCAATCACATTACTGCCAAAAGGTGCGTTGCTGGCGTACAGCGACAATATTTGGTTTTTGTTGTAACTGCACTCCAGCCGCAGTGCCATAAATATTTCTCGCAATTTGTTCCATGTCGTCCGTTTGTCTCTAGTTGCCAGGCGTATCACCTGCATGGTAATGGTGCTGCCGCCGCTCGTTACCTTTTTCGAACGCAGGTTTTGTTTAGCTGCCCTCGCAAATGCCAGGATGTCAAAACCGGGGTGATGCATAAAGCGCTTGTCCTCAAAGGATATAATACATTGCTTAAATTTTTCGGGAACGTCGGCATTTGGCGGGAAGCGCCATTGGCCATCGGAAGCTATAGATGCACCAAGCAATTGACCGTTTGCATCATCGATCACATAGGAGGTAGGGCTGTTAAATAATGGTTTGGGCAGGCAAAACCAGAATAGCAAGCTTAACGCGACCAAAAACGCAAGTATTATTATTACTTTTGGTTTTTTGAGATAGTTTTTTATTCGGATTAAACCTGGTCGCATTTAAAAAAGGAATGAAAATAGAGAAGTTATCAATTATTATCCCAGCCTATAACGAAGGTAATACGATACATTTAATTTTAGATAAAATTAAATCGGTTAAATTGAGCGATAATATCCAAAAGGAACTCATCATTATTAACGATTGTTCGACAGATCACACCGAACAAGCCATAACCGATTACCGGCTCAGCAATCCCGGTCTTGATATCAAATATCATAAACATGAAATCAACAGGGGCAAGGGAGCCTCGCTGCATACCGGCATATCAAAAGCCACAGGCGAATACCTCATCATCCAGGACGCCGATTTGGAATATGACCCGCAAGAGTACAACGACCTGTTAAAACCTGTTTGCAACGGATTTGCCGATGTTGTTTACGGATCAAGGTTTATGGGCAGCAACCCGCACAGGATATTATTTTTCTGGCACACCATAGGCAACCGCTGGTTAACTTTCGCCTCCAATATGTTCAGCAACCTTAACCTTACGGATATGGAAACCTGTTACAAACTTTTTGATACCAAGCTCATCCAATCCATTAAGTTAACCGAGCAACGCTTTGGTTTTGAGCCCGAAGTGACCCAAAAAATCGCTCGTGTGCCCAATATCAGGATTTACGAAGTAGGTATTTCCTACTATGGCCGCACTTATGACGACGGCAAAAAAATAGGGTGGAAGGATGGTGTTAGGGCCGTTTACTGTATCATTAAATATGGGTTGTTGGGGTTAG
>CAZZUU010000363.1:0-3017 GCA_964657275.1 uncultured Mucilaginibacter sp.
GCCCGAATACTGGCAAGAGTTTGAGAATCTTTGTAAAAAGCTTTTCGGAGAGATATGGGGATGCAAAAATACTATCCGTAAGAATGGCCGTTCCGGGCAGGAACAGGCGGGTGTAGATGTTTACGGCCAGCCGAAAGGTGAAGATGGTTATTTTGGGATACAGTGCAAAGGAAAAGATGATTACACCAATGCCAAACTAACACAAAAAGAAATCTTGGCAGAGATCGAAAAAGCAAAAAAGTTTGTCCCAAAACTTAAAGTATTCTTTTTTGCTACTACGGCCAAAAAAGACGTAAAAATAGAAGCGTTTGTCAGGGAATTAAACCTGGAAAGTCAAAAGAATGGCGGCTTCCAAATTGAACTGTTTGCCTGGGAAGACATTGCCGACTTTATAGAAGAGAACCGCGAAACCTATCAGTGGTATGTAAACGAACAACAATTCAGGGACAAATATGAAGTCAAACTGTTGGCGGATGACAGCGAAAGCACCACCATTTACCCAATCTATATTCGCGAAACCGTCCGTCACATCACCCAAACTGAACACGAACGTTTCCTGAATAGCTCCTTGAGCAAAATGCTCTCGATGAGTCAAAAGTTGAATATTTACGGCGGTTTCACCATGCAGGAAAAACGCCAATTCAATTATACGATGTGTCCTATCAGGTTCAGCCTGCAGAACGTCGGGAGTCGCGTGCTGGAAGATTGGAAACTTAAAATCAACTTTGAAGCGACTTCGGTCAAAAAAATAGTCAATGAATATAAAGGTGAACCGGGCGGACCGATGGAAGTCATCAGCCTTAACATCATCCGTTCTGCCCACCTGCGGTCATCACTATTTGTCGACGAAAAAAAAATGAGTCTCAAATACGAACCGGCAGACAACCTTCCTCTGATTCAATTAGATAGCAAATCATTCAGCATCTGGTTACAACCCCACAGCCATGAGCAAAGGCCGATCGTTGCCCATTGGGAATTGCTGGCCAGGGATTATAACACCACCGGAGACCTTACCATACAAGTTGACCCGCAATTCGAAACTGGCTATAAAGAGATAATCCTAAAAGCGGATGAAGGAAAAAAGAAAAATATCGTTAAGGTGCTTGAAAAAATAGCGGATAAGAAATCATAAAAGCATGTACAGGGAATTTCAATTTTCAAAACCTTAAAAAAAGCTTAGCGACTATTTTCCCGCCTGGTAAGTGCCCACATTTGAACACATCAAATTTTGAGCGTCCACGCTCAAGTAAATGTCGACCTATTATCGCTTACAAAAAATCTCTTCATAACTTGGAGCGTTGACGGTCCCAAAACATTAATTTATCGTTAACACTTAAACAGGCAGGGTAAGTGTTTAAAACCGCTTGACCTCGGACAAGTCATTCACGCTGCCCTGCTGGTAAAAGTCGGAATACAATGACAACTTAACCAATTTAGCTTTATTTCTCCAGCGTACCTCTACATTCAACTCGAGCGCCAGAATTACGGAAGTTTCAAGAACGTCCGGCTTTTCATTGGGGAAAAGTGTTTTCAGTTGAGGCTCCTGGTTGAGATCGACGACCGCCGCGTAGAGCTGGGTGGCATCGCTCACCCTGGTTAAACCAAAACGATCGATCTCCGCCTGCTCCGGTGGATGGAAGGCGAGCGAAGGCAGATCGGCCTTCTGGATTACAATAAAGGAACTGCGCATGGCCGAGTGGTCGACATATTGTAGGTTGATGATCGCAATGCTCTTGTAACTTTCCAGGGTTAGCCGGTCGATGCCATGTCGGCGTATCATCTCGTCGATTGAAATGCCGAAGTTCAACAGAACATGCTGATCCGCGTCAAGGTGCAACTTATCAATGGCCTCAAAAAATTGCGGCGCACGGAACAGATATGACTGGACGGCCTTGCTGCGAAACAGTCCGGTCAACTGGCGGGTGAAGCCGCTTGCGATCTCGCTCGCAAAGAAGGAGTCATAATTCATATAGGTAACACCTTGACCACTGGCAAAGGCCGCCTTGTGATATAGCACATAGCCCCCCTTAATCCGGCTAGATTCAAAGTGATCCACGATCGGGTGCACATTAAGGATATTACGGTAGCTTTGGATTCGGGAGTCTATGATATTGGCTGAGGTTTCGCGAAACGCCCTTTTTTTATCCTCTTCAGCGCGCTGCACGACTTCAGTCGCCGCATAAGCGGTTTTAGTATTTTCGATAAGCTGATCGATAATTGCCGCCGGCGGCGTCTTATGATGCAACTCGGCCCATTCGTGGGTAATGACCTCATAGCCAAGTGCTTCCAGCAGCTGTTTGTTTTGCTGTATTTCCTCGACAAGCTTTTTAAAAAAAGGCAGTTGCTGTATCCACACGGTCCGCTCTTCCTGTGTGTTCGGCACTTGCGGGTCCGATACCGGTTCATAACCATACCATTGTGATATGAGAAAATACTGCCGGATAAAAAGTAAAGCCGTATAACGGGCGATATGTTCCCGGCTGACAAATTCCCCTTGGATACCGTCCTGGTCTGGAAATTGGTAGCGGCCAATATAAAACATGCCATCGTTCGTCCAAAAACGGAAAAACAAGCCCAAGGCCATATTCATTGTTAGTGGCAACAATTCGTAACGTACCGGGATACTGGTCGTGTGGTTAAATAAACGCTTAAGCAATAAGTAACGCTTTTCATATAGGAGCATGCCGCCCAGCGCAGTATGAAATTCAAAGAACCGATCCCGCTCGAGCTCACGCTGGTCGACGACGGCCTGGTTAAGGATCAGCCGCGGATTGTCATTATCATGTTTCCACGGCAGCGGTGCCAGCGCCGTTGTAATCAATTGGTGGGAGTTCTGCCAGAACTCCTCGATGAAATCCTCGCGGTCCAACCGCAGCATGAGTTTGAGATTGTTCCATAGCCAGGCGTACGTCAGCTCGTCAATCCGGCCGTATTCACGGCTGCCTATCAACCAACGACCACTCGCAGCGGCAAAGCCCACATTACGAACTTTCCAGTAATCCGATTTACTGCTGCGG
>CAZZUU010000363.1:3027-4335 GCA_964657275.1 uncultured Mucilaginibacter sp.
CCATTTCATAGTAAGCCACGGGGTATTTGACGGGTTTGTCTCCAGTTTCCGTCCGCCAGTTAATGAATAGCTGCCCAAAGTGTGCGCGCAGCGTCGCCACGAGCTCATCATCCTGAATGTCAATGCTGAAAAATAATAGGACTGTGAGCGCTTTAAAGATCAACCGGTCCTCGTCGTCTTTCTGACCGCGCAGCAAAGCGACTAGCGATGGCGGGATATAAAACTGGAATATCCGGCGGGTGAACAGAAAAAAAGCAATGAGTAGCAGGCCCGTGTTTAGCGAAAGTAGAATATCCACCCAGTCATGGAAACGAAATAACGGCTTGTCCGGTGACAAGGGTTTCCAGTTGATGATCCATATGGTCTGAACTGCGACGAGAACGATCGCCGCAATCAATAATGTCTGGAAGGCACGGAACTCAAGACAGCGACGAAAAAGCTGCACAATGGTAACGCTTTTGTATTTTTCATCAAGCCGGGTGATAACCGTTAGCGATATCGGATAGGCTAAGCCGAGAATGGCAATGATAAAATAAATACTAGTGTCGCTGATAGGCATCGGTTCTGGCGTGGTAAACTGATTACAATACCGCGCTTTTGTAATCGAAGATATGCATTTTCTCTTGACCGTTCAAGTTTCTACATTGAATACATCGAATTTTGAGCGCCCACACCGGTACATCAAATAATCCAAATGCGTTTCCCTTAAAAGTAACGAGCAAGGAAGATTTCAAACAGACAAGAATAAAAAATAACGGGTTTATGAAATTCCCTTTCAATTTATCACCCCCAACATTCCCTTAGCCCTATTCAAAGTAACCTCGTAGGTGTCCTTCGGGTTTGCAACACAACTTTCATACAGCGTTTTGGCTGTTGCGGTGTCGCCATGTACCAGGGTTACATAAGCATCGATCTCGGTGATGAAGTTTTTTAATTTGGCATCGGATTTTGACTGTTTTTGGAGTGTGGTGAGGATACGATGGGCGTCATCCAGTCGCGGGTCCTTAAAATGGGTGATGGTATAACCGCCGGGCAGGTTGAACGTTTTGGGCGGGGTTGAGTCATATAAAAACTGGAAGTCATGCCGTCCGCCAGCCGGCGGATCGGCATCTAAGAGTGTTCAAAAGATGGAATTGCAGCTAAATTCCCTCCCCGGGAGAGGTGTGTCTGAATGTGCGCAAAGGCAGGGAGGGGTTTAAACGCTTGGCAGGCAAGGCGGCTAAACCCCTCCCTGCCCTCCCCTGGGGAGGGAACCGACGTAAGGAGCTCATGAATGCCTATAAAAACCGATAACATATTCATAATCGC
>CAZZUU010000364.1:0-4314 GCA_964657275.1 uncultured Mucilaginibacter sp.
GCGCTTTTACCTGTCCTTCAACCCCGGTCATGCTGATCAGAAATACATAGGTTAGCAGTTCCCTTGTTTTCAGGTCAAGCCCTGTACGGGTGTAAAAATCTCCGAAACAATTTGCTGATAGAAATTCCTGAATATGAAGCTGGCCTTTAGGAGCCGATGCGTACATTTTATCTATTACGTCGCCAAAAATTGCTTTCTGTGCAGCTAATCCTTTTTCCGCCCTTGTTTCGCGTTCTGTCGTTGATTGTCTTTCAGTAGGCAGTTCAATACCCCATTCGCCAAATACTTCATTGGTAGCAGACAAAAATTCCGCTACTCTTGACATACCTATATATGGAACAGCCTGGTATAAAATCTCTTTAATTACCGCTGGTGATATACCAACATTAAGCGCGGCGATAGCCATTAACCTGTAAATTGAAATGGTATCACTTGCAATGGTAGCACCCAAAATTACGGTTAGTCTTACCTTCACGTCCAATGGCGCGGCAGTAATCACGTCATCGAAAGCAAAATTGGTAAATATTTCTACCAGTTCCGGGTCAGTCTTTCTCATATCAAACTCGCCTTCCGGCCAAAGTTCTTCATGGTTTTTATTAGCTTCTGCTGTAATTTTCATTTTATATATGTTAATATTCTTTGTTTTGACAATACAAAATTAGTTGCCAATTATCATCTTTACTAATGATATTCAATCCATAAAATATGAATATCAAATGTGGAGGCTTCGCCCGATTCAATGCTTAACCCGAAATATTGGTCAGGTAAGCTTTGAGGGCCTCGTGCATGATCGTTTGCAGGTAAACAAGTACTAACTCTTTTACATAACAATATTCCTCATTCACGGCAGAAAGCAATCTTTTAAAAAGATTTGAAAAACCATCCCTTTGTAATTCCGTCAGCTTAATTAATTTTAAGGCTCCGCTTTGAAGCAGCCATTGGTGCTCAGGGCTAAATGTATCGTAATGCTTGCACATGAATTGCGCTGTGAATACACAGGCATAACCAACCGAAAACGGCCGTATAGCTTCATATGTATATTGGATAGAAGGACTGCCCAAAAGCAGTAATGTACCATCGTTTAAAGTAATTTGGTGTTCATTCTTCACCAATGTAAAGCCGCTGACCATACAGATTTTAAAGCAATCGTTACGGCTGTGAGAGGCATAATGGTTATTACTCCCCAACTCGTAAACTTTAAACCCCGTTAACGGCGGCTCGAACTTATAATTCTCATAACAGGTAATTGAAAAATTGCTCATGAAATAATAAGATAACCGGACACCCAAAAACTTTAATTATTGCCTCATAGCTTAAAAAAGCTATGAAGCATGTACGAATGTTGGTAAGCTGATCGCAATTAAACCGCACTGTTGTATTGCTCGTCGGTAACTGGTTCCATCCAGTCTACCAGACCTTTTTCGGTATTGATACTGATCGCGTAATGCGCAAATCTTCCTTTTGGAGTTGCGCCGTGCCAGTGTTTAACGCCGGGAAGAATGTTAACCACTTCACCTAATTTAATCTCACGTATAGGTGAGCCTTCTTCCTGGTAATAACCGACACCCTCTGTTACGATCAGGATTTGGTTACTCGGGTGAGTATGCCAGTTATTTCTTACACCAGCTTCAAATATTACGTCACCAATTGCGCAGTTTGTTACTTCATCTGGCTTCAGTAACATTTTTAACCAGGCGGTACCTGAAAAATATTGTGCTGCAGCTGGGCTGAATCCTTCAGGTGCTTCGATTGTTTTTCCTTGATTTTCCATTTTATTGATTTGTTATTTCTTATTTAATTAATATAAGTTGGTTGAATGATTGTTATTTGAAAGTACCGTTTAGCGGGCGGAAAAACCGCCGTCTACCGGCAGTGCATGTCCAATAACAAAACTCGCATCAGGACTGCTTAACCATAATACGGCATTTGCTATCTCTTCAGGTTTTCCTAAACGACCGATTGGCGCGGCTTCCAGCATTTTTGCCTGAAGTTTATCGTCCCCGCCAACTAATCCATCGTTCATAGGGGTATCGATCATGCCGGGACAAACCGCATTAATGCGGATACCTTTTGTAGCATATTCTAATGCGGCTGTTTTAGTTAATCCAACCACACCATGTTTAGATGCGGTGTAAGCTGGTAAACCTGCAAATCCGTTAATACCGCCTACCGAGGCATTGTTAACGATTGCCCCGCTATTATGCTTCAGCATTTCCGGTATTTCAAATTTCATACAATTCCAGACACCCCGCAGGTTAATAGCGATAACCCTGTCCCACTCGGTATCGGGAAGATCTACGGTATCTGAATGTTTACTGATCACTCCGGCATTATTGAAGGCTACATCCAGTCTGCCAAAAGCCGCAATCGTTTTGTCGATCATATCTTTTACATTGGCTTCGTTTGTAACATCACAGGCAATCGCGATAGCTTGATGACCCTTGTTATTCAGGATTTTTGCTGCGGCCTGTACAGCTTCCTCATTGCGGTCAGCCAACACAACTGATGCGCCGTTTTCAGCAAAGAGATTCGCAGTAGTTAAACCCATACCAGAGCCAGCCCCGGTCACCAGTACAACCTGGCCTTTATAATCGTATTTAACAGATGTTTCCATAAGTGATATTTTTTGATCGCAGTTTCAACTGCGATTATTTATATGATTAGTATGCTAACGAAGTTGACAATTTGCGAAATGCCTTGATTTCCTCCTGTAAAGCACCAATCACGTTTTCCGCAGCATCTATAGCATCTGCACCTGCAATAAAACGTAATGGCGGTTTTTCTTCATTTGCAATGGTCACTAAAGCTGCTGCGAGTTTAGCCGGGTCGCCTGACTGCTGACCGTTAGCTCCATTCCAAAAGGCCATTTGCTGCGCCCTGCGCTCATCATAATCCGCAACCGGCGAATTGGCGTAGTTAGTTGATTCTTTTGTGAGCAGCTCAGTGCGGAAAAAGCCAGGATTAACAATAGTAGTGTTGATTCCAAAGGGCGAAACTTCTGCGTGTAGCGCGTGCATCCAGCCTTCCAAACCAAATTTTGCGGCAGAATACGCACTACAAAAATCAAAGCTTGTAATCCCGGCAACAGAAGAAATGGTAATAATATGGCCTGCACCTTGTTTGCGTAAAACCGGCAATACGGCCCTTGTCACATTCATGGGTCCGATAAGGCTCGTTTGTAGTTGCGATGCGATTTGATCCTGTGTCAGTTCCTCAAAAAAACCAGCTATAAAATTTGCTGCGTTATTTACTAACACATCTATCTGTCCAAACTTGTCGATAGCCTCTTTTACACAATTAACCGCATCTTCCGGCTTAGTGATATCCAGTTTAACGACAAGCAGGTTTGCCGATTCGCCAAGTGCCCTTTTTACATTTTCAGTATTTCTGCCTGTGGCTACCACAACGTGCCCCGCAGTTAATGCTGCCTTAGCTATATCTACACCCATACCTCTACCGGCACCTGTGATTAACCAAACTTTCTTTTTTTCCATTTTGAATTACCTTATTAGATTGTGTGATTTGTGCATTCCTATTGATAATGCCCTGTCAATCAATTATTATAACGCAAATGTACAGCGGGAATGTTAGCTGCGCATAATGATAATCAATCCAGAAACTATGATAATCAAATGTGGTTTATTTGCATATCAGCAAAAAACCAGCTACCGGTTTTATTGTTATAATTAAAAAATAAATATATATGGCAACGAAAGGAACAAAGGTGGAAAGGCATTCTGTATCAGAACAACCACATGAATTAGCTTACGAAGCTAAAAAAGAAGGTACTACCACTAAAAAGGTAGAAGCCGCTAAGAAATCAACTGGTTCTAATCAGCGTAGTGCTGTTGAAAGTAAACTGGCCGGAGAGAAATAATTGCCGAAACTCAATACAATAGCCGAAACTAAGCCCCGATAAGGGGCTTTGTTGTCTTATACATTGATGAAAATAGCAACTTACAATATCAACGGCATAAATGGCCGTCTGGAAATTCTGCTGCGCTGGTTGAAAGAAGCGCAGCCGGATATTGTATGCTTGCAGGAACTCAAATCTGAAAACCATAAATTTCCTGAAAGAGCCATCAATGATGCCGGTTACCAGGCCATATGGCACGGCCAAAAAAGTTGGAATGACGTTGCCATACTTTCAAAAACAGAGATCAGAGAATTGCGAAACGATCTGCCCGGTGAAGACGATGAGTTTACTCACAGCAGGTACATTGAAGCTTTTATCAATGGCATCGTAATAGGCTGTATTTATCTACCTAATGGGAATCCATTTCCAGGGCCTAAGTTTGACTATAAATTGCGCTG
>CAZZUU010000365.1:0-4306 GCA_964657275.1 uncultured Mucilaginibacter sp.
AAGCCGCAATTAGGTTTTAATTTATGCGCGGCACCTGCAGCTGTAGCCCAATCGTGGGTGGCGATACCCGAAGTTATCATCTCGAGCATTTCGGGTGTATGTTCTAAAAACATATCGATAGATTCCAAAACAAACTCATCACTGCCATCAGCAATTTCATATAAAAACGAAAGATCGAGGTCCTGTCCGGGGGCGATATGTGACATAAGGATGGCTATTTTTTCAAAATTATAACTTTTTAACGTTCAAACTGTCTTTAAGTTCTGTTTTGAGAGTTAAAATATTTTTTTTTATTTCGGGATGTATCAATGCAGGCGCAATTTCGGCAAGGGGTTCTAATGTAAACATCCGGTTCTGAAGCTGCGGATGCGGTACCTGCAACCCATTCTCGTCAATCACTTCATTTCCATAAAACAGAATATCAACATCAATAGTACGCGACCCCCATTTCTCTTCGCGGCGACGCCCCAAAACAATTTCGATATTCAGTATTTTTTTAAGAATTACCTGCGCAGGTATCATAGTTTGTATCATCACTACCTGGTTCAAATAATCAGGCAAATCTGTTTTTCCCCACGACTGTGTTTCATATACTGACGATATTTTTACAACCGGCGCTATATCCCTTTCAATAAACTCAATAGCCTTTTTTAGAAACAAATGCCTGTCGCCAAGGTTACTGCCCAATAACAAAAAAACGTCAATCATGTTGTAACAAATATTATTGAAGTGGCTCTTAACATTTTACGGCATTGAATTGCTAAGTTTGCATAGATAAAAGATTTATAACATTTAATGAAACAATTCTTCAAATTTGTCCTGGCCAGCATGCTGGGGTTTATTATAACCGGTGTAATTTTAGTAATCATCCTTATTGCGATAATCGCCGGAAGCAGTGATAAATCGGTTGACGTGGACTCGAATTCAGTTTTGAAATTGTCATTCAATTACGCAATACCCGAGCGTACCCCATACAACCCACTGTCGGGACTGAGCTTTTTAGGCATTGATGGTGGCGAAAAATCAATAGGACTTAATGACATCCTCGCCAATATAAAAAAGGCAAAAAAAGACGAAAATATCAAAGGCATATTTTTGGATCAAAGCTATATGCTATCAGGCCAAGCCACTACCGAAGAAATAAGGAATGCATTGATCGATTTTAAAAAATCGGGGAAATTTATTGTAGCCTATTCAGAGGTGTACAGCCAAAACTTTTATTACCTGGCATCAGTTGCCGATAAAGTGTATTTAAATCCAAAAGGCGGCTTTGAATTTGCAGGCTTTAGTTCGCAGGTAACTTTTTTAAAGGGCGCGCTGGATAAATTGGGTATCGATGTGCAGATTATTAAGGTGGGTACGTATAAAAGTGCGGTCGAACCCTTTTTCTTAACCAAAATGAGCGAGCCTAACCGCCAGCAGGTAACCTCTTATCTTGGCTCGTTATATGACCATTTCTTGAGTGGCATCAGCGAAAGCCGCCATATCAGCAAAGATTCTTTATTTAATTATGCTAATCAATTAAAGATCCGTTTGCCCGAGGACGCCCTAAAGTACAAGCTGGTTGACGGATTAAAGTATAAGGATGAGGTTTTAGACGATCTTAAACAACGCATGGGGGTTGGCGAAAAAGAAGATGTTAACAGCGTTGAATTGGCGGATTACAGCAAATCCGAAACATCGAAAGACGAAAAAAAGAAAGACACTAAAAACAAGATAGCCATTGTTTATGCATCGGGTGAGATCAATGGCGGTGACGGTGACGATGCTACTATCGGATCGGAAAGAATTTCGAAAGCTTTACGTGATGTGAGAATGGATAACAAGATAAAAGCCGTAGTGTTCCGTGTAAACTCACCCGGCGGAAGCTCGCTGGCATCAGATGTGATATGGCGCGAAGTGATGCTTACCAAAAAAGTAAAACCAATCATTGTATCAATGGGCGACTACGCGGCATCCGGGGGTTATTATATCTCCTGTGCGGCAGATTCCATTATTGCTGAACCCAACACCATCACGGGTTCAATAGGCATCTTCGCATTGCTGCCCAATATGCAGAAGTTTTTTAATGACAAGCTTGGGGTCACCTTCGACGGTGTAAAGACCGGCAAATATGCCGACCTGGGCGATCTCAGCCGGCCGTTAAGCCCCGAAGAAAGAGCCATACTGCAAAATGAGGTAGATCATGGTTATGATGATTTCACCAAAGCTGTAGCGCAGGGTCGTAATAAAACCCAGGCGTACATCAACAGCATTGGGCAGGGGCGTGTTTGGACGGGTACGCAGGCGCTTAAACTTGGCTTGGTTGACCGGTTGGGAAACATTAATGATGCGATAAAATCAGCGGCAAAGAAAGCCAACATAAAGAACTATAAGGTGGAAGCTTATCCCGAACAAAAAAGCATCTTAAATAGATTCGGGGCGGGATTAAATGTGAAGATCAAAGAACATGTGCTAAAATCCGAACTGGGGGATAATTTTAAATATTACGAACAGTTAAAGCAGGTAACCCAAATGGTGCGCACGCCCCAGGCAAGGCTGCCTTATAATATTGCGATTAATTAGTTTTAGTTTGTTTTGATGAGAAAGCCGTTTGCCTTTGGTGAACGGCTTTTGTATTGTGATATTCCCGGGATCAGAAAATTCTTAAACAAACGTAGTTTTCATGCTATTCACAATATTTGCCCATACTGATTTGAATTGAAATTTTTGAGGAATGGCATCTTCCTCGCTCGAAAAATGACTGTCGTGCCAGTGCATGCAGTTCACGCAATTGACATCAATGGCCTTATTCACCAGCGGAATAAATTTTCCCGGTATCCAGGCATATAAAACCCGGCCCGATTTATTCTTTGACATATAAAACCAGGTATCTATTGGCGGGCAATCATTGGAATCAATTAACCCGGTAGATTCTGTTTGCGAATGGCCGTCAACAAAGGAAAGGTCCACTTCGGCCACTAAAATCCGCCCTTCAAACTGTTTATGAGGATCTGTTTCGGTTATCCTTTCCTTTTTATATACAAGTTGTTTATCAAACAGCTTATTATATAAATTTCTATACTCAAATAACGGATCGATGTGCCAGCGGGTGGTGAAACAAGAATCATATACGTAGGAGAAGAGCTCCTTACCGCCGTATTGCGGATTAAAGCTTCTTAAAACACGGGCAATGTGACTGTTTGTGTTCTGAAGCTGTAATTCACAATAAGTTTGGGTAAGCAGTAAATTTTCGTTGAATATTTGCTCGTCAATATTTAACATTTTTACTACTAATGATCTGCTTATGAAGATAATAATTTAAGTTGACAATTTAAAATTTCACACAAAAGTTAGTATTACATCGGGCTTTTGTATTTTTACGCCTCAATCTCATTATGGAAAATAAACCCATAGCACGCACCCTACGGCTGTTATCGCAGTTGATGGAATTGCACGATGTAAACCAGTTTAAAACCCGTTCGATTGCCAATGCTGCATTTAAGGTGGACAAGCTCCCGTTTCGGGCCGCAGACAAGTCGTTAGATGACCTTGAAAAAGTCGACGGCATAGGCAAAAGTACCGCCGCTAAGATCATCGAGTTACTGGAAACAGGAAAAATGGCCGAGCTGGAAGATATGCTGGCCAAAACGCCCGCCGGAGTGGTGGAGATGATGGGGATAAAGGGCATCGGCCCAAAAAAAGTCGCTATAATCTGGCACGACTTGGGTATTGAAAATACCGGTGAGCTTTATTATGCCTGTAACGAAAACCGTTTAGTTGAAGCAAAAGGCTTCGGATTAAAAACACAGGAAGATATCCGCAAAGCCATTGAATTCAGGATGGCGAGCAATGGGAAATTTCTGTATGCGCAGGTTTTGCCCGAGGCAAAAGAATTGATCGATCAAATTAAAAGTATTTTCCCGGGAGGACTGATTGAGTTTGCAGGCGATTTTCGCAGATGTTGTGAAATTATAAGTGAGCTGGTAATTGTTGTTGGCAGCCGCGACCAGGAAATTGCCTTTGAAGCCTTACAACATACAGAAGTAATCCTCAATGTTAATACCAATGGCAGCCACATTACGGGTGAATTTAAAAACGGCCTGCTGGTTGATATTGTATGTGTGGAGAAAAGATATTTTTACCGTGAGCTCTTTATACAAACGGGCGATGACGCACACACAGAGGCTGTGTTATCCCGCGGCGCCGATCTCATCGATCAGCCGGAAAGTGAAGAACTGATATATATAAAGGCCGGGCTTGAATTTATGAAGCCGGAGCTGCGGGAAGGGACTGTTTTTATTGAAAAAGCCGCCGGCAATAATCT
>CAZZUU010000366.1:0-4289 GCA_964657275.1 uncultured Mucilaginibacter sp.
CGATGCTCAGCTTATTGCTGACAGAGATTTCAAGTGTGTTTTTTTCGAGCGATGCACGATCTATTACTTTTTCAGCAAGCGCTTCCGGGTACGTTACTATCAATTGCCCAAACTCTGAAGAGTGGTTAAGCTCATTCAACACTTCGGCGCGTGCCAGCACGTTGCTGCTGTCGGGTTGCGTAAATTCAAATGGTTTTCGGTACGACGAGGGGAAAAGTAAAACTTCTTTGCCGGTTAAATTCTCCAGATCGGCCTGGAAATAGCCGGCTTCTTCACGTTCGGGGAGCACAAATATCATGTGCTGGTGCTGCAAAAAATATAACGCTACCGCGATGGCCGCATCACTTGATCCGACTAATCCTCGTAACTGAATCCTGGGGCTTTTGGAAGCATTAACGGCTTGCGCCAATGCTGTAACCCGTTCATCAGTTTTATATCGCTCTAAAATATCACGGATGTTCAAACTGGTGCAAATATACGCAAAAAAGGGTTTTTAATTTAAAAATGGAACCTCCTGAAAATTATTGCAAACAATATGGCTTATTAATTACTTTTAAGTACTAGATTTAATATTTATAAGCAACGTGCCTACCCAAATGGTGGTATTGTTGTATATAAACCTAACCAATTTTAATCATGAAGAACGCAATTGTATATGGCCTTATAATAGGTGTTTTGAGCGGGTTATGGATATTTATTATGCCGATGCTGGGTATATCGCCCAAGGCAGGAAGTTTATCGGGAGTTGAATTTATCTCTGTTATCATCCCGCTTATCGGCTTGTATTTTGGCATCAGGAGCTACCGCACTATCGACTGCGGCGGCCACATGGGTTTCCTGGAAGCACTATTGCAAAGTTTTAAAATTTTATTAGTCGGCGGTATTATTGCTGTGTCGGCTTCAATAATCTACATCGATGAGTTTACAAAAGAGCGTAGCCTGATGGATTTTTCCGGCCGGATATTCGGCGCATTGTTATTAGGATTATTATTTGCACTGGGCGTGTCAGTTTTACTTACCACAAAACCCAACAAAGTTGATTAGATCGATTTTTTCAAAATACTTTGAGCTTGCCTTTTGGGTTTCGGCTCTTATAGCATTAGCGATAACAAACCCGACGAACGATTCTCATTTTTCCTTATGTCCGCTTAGGTTAGTAGGCATAACATGGTGCCCCGGTTGCGGCATAGGGCATGCGCTGTCTTTTTTATTGCATGGAGACATACGCAACTCGTTTCACGCACACTGGCTTGGCATCCCTGCTTTGCTGGTGATCGTATATAGGATTTATGTGTTAAGTAAGGAGAGATTTTATCAGAGAACGTCGTTGAATGTTTTTTGACCTTAAAAAGCAATAGACCGCAAATGCTTGCTCACAATACGTGAAAATCTAAATCGTAAATCCCACTTCCGAGATCCGAAATTAGGCAAGCTTACCGCTATAAATCCGTCACTCACCGACATCTTTAAATAACCTGCCAGTTTTGTGTGGTAATAATTTAAATGCTACCTTAGTTTTACGTCATTAAGTTAAAAATCACCTAAAATCTTTAAAGATGGACATGTATCAAAATCCTTATATGGCATTTCCGGGCATCACACCCGAGGAAATGGCTTTTTTACAACAGGGCACTACGGAATTAAACGAAAATCAGAAGAAATATTTTTATATGATGTATTCCGATAAAAGGAAATCGCCGCAGGATATTATGTTGTTTACACTCATTGGTTTTTTTGGCGTTGCCGGAATACAGCGGTTTGTTTTAGGTGAAGTAGGTATGGGAATAATTTATCTTTTAACAGGTGGTTTTTGCTGGATCGGAACCATAGTAGATCTGATTAACCACAAAACGCTTGCTACCGACTATAACAGGCGCATGGCTTTCGAAAGCTTCTAAATGGCGAAGATGAGCAACCAGTAGAGGTGAGGTTAAAGCTGAAAGGCGAAAGCAGAAAGGTTTTTTATAGTTTCACAGATCACTATCTTTGATCATTCTCTATTGGTGAAATCAAAAAATAATCTGTGTAATCATTTAACATGAAATTATCCCAATTAACCGCTTATCTCGAAAGCCTTGCGCCGCTTGCTTACCAGGAAGAATATGACAATTCAGGCTTAATAGTTGGCCGGCCCGACCAGGATATTTACCAGGCGCTGATCTCGCTGGATTGTACCGAGGCCCTGGTTGACGAAGCCATAGCAACTAATTGCCAGGTGATTGTTTCACACCATCCCATTGTTTTTAGGGGGTTAAAAAAGTTTAACAGCAAAACCTATGTGGAGCGTGTGGTTGAAAAAGCTATTCGCAATGATATTGCTATTTATGCTATCCATACCAACCTTGATAATGTGATCACCGGCGTTAACGCCCGCATTTGTGAGACGCTGGGGTTAAAAAACTGCCGTATCCTGGCGCCAAAACATAACCTGTTAAAAAAACTGGTTACCTACGTGCCGGTTAATCACGCCGACGAGGTAAGGAACGCTCTGTTTGAAGCCGGTGCGGGAAACATCGGTAATTACAGCGAGTGCAGCTTTAGCGCCGAAGGCACGGGTATTTTTAAGGGTTGCGAAAATGCCAATCCCTTTGTGGGGGAGCCCGGAAAGCGGCACCTGGAAAACGAAGTCCGTATAGAAACAGTTTACCCTGCAACACTCGAAAGCAAAATATTAATGGCGCTGGTATTGGCGCATCCTTATGAGGAAGTAGCCTATGACCTGTATGCGTTAACTAATCAAAACCAACAGGTAGGGGCGGGAATGATAGGAGAGCTGGATACCCCGATGGAAGCTGAAGCATTTTTATACCAGGTGAAAGAAAAAATGCGCGCTCATGTAATACGGCATACTGAATTCACAGGCAGGCCTATAAAAAAGGTGGCTGTTTGCGGTGGTGCGGGAGGCTTTTTATTGAAGTATGCCATAGCAGCCGGTGCAGATATTTTCATCACTGCAGATTATAAATACCATGAGTTTTTTGATGCCGAAGGACAGCTCATTATTGCCGACATCGGACACTTTGAAAGTGAACAATTTACGCAACAATTATTATATGAAATAATTAAGAAAAAATTTACTACCTTTGCACTCCGTTTAACAGAAGTGAATACAAACCCCGTCAAATATTTTATTTAATGGAACAAACCGTAGAACAAAAGCTAAAGGCTTTATACGAGCTACAAACTATCCACACCAAAATTGATAAAATTCGCCAGGTAAGAGGCGAATTACCCATGGAAGTTGCCGATCTGGAAGATGATGTTGCAGGCCTTGAAACCCGCATACAGAAAATCAAAGCCGAGCTGGACGACCTGGAAGACGATATTGTCACCCGCAAAAACCTGATAAAGGATGCACTTGCAAACACTAAAAAGTACGAAACTCAGCTTAACGAGGTAAAAAACAACCGCGAGTATGATGCAATTTCGAAGGAAATTGAGATACAGGGTTTGGATATACAGGTAAGCGAAAAGAAAATAAGGGAATTTGGTTTTGAAATAACCACCAAAACCCTGGTGTACGAAAAAGCATTGGCAGACCTGGATGCCCGAAAAGCAGACCTTGACGCTAAGAAGGACGAATTGGGAACAATCACTGCAGAAACCCAAAAAGAAGAAAACGAATTAAGTGTCTTAGCTTCGAAAGCTACTGAAGGCATTGATGAGCGTTTGTTGGTTGCTTACAGCCGTCTGCGTCAAAATGCAAAGAATGGTTTAGCAGTAGTAACTATCCAGCGCGATTCATGCTCAGGATGCTTTAACCAGATCCCGCCACAGCGGCAGTCGGATATCCGCCAGCGCAAAAAGATCATTGTTTGTGAGCATTGCGGCCGTATTTTGGTTGACGAGCAAATGGCTATGGAAACCGAAACAGTTAGCTAATTATTGATTAAATATATAACGAATAGAAGAAGGCGCTCATTGAGCGCTTTTTTTGTTTTCGCTAAACTAGATTTACGAAGTTTTAAAAACTTCGTAAATCTTTACCCGCTAAAACATATTCGTCTGCCGTCCACCTTTAGGCACAAATAAATCATAATTAAACGCAGGCATTTCCCTGTCAGACAAAAAACGGTTACAGGCCATCTTAAATAATTGATGAATGGATTCGGCCACCTGCCCGTCGCCGCTCATCCGGCGGCCGAAATCGCTGTCGTTCAGTTTACCATCGTGGCAGGCTTTGATCATATTCAATACTTTTTCGGCCCTGTCGGGAAAGGCCTTGTTTATCCAGTCTGTAAAAATCTCGGCTATACTGCCATTTAATCTCACGATAGTAAACCCGGCAG
>CAZZUU010000367.1:0-4286 GCA_964657275.1 uncultured Mucilaginibacter sp.
TTTACCGGATTAGGATAGAGGCTTATGCTGTTGTTTGCAAGGTTATCACTTAACGACGAATATTGTATAGGCACAATATTTGAATAACTGACGATACCATTTAAGTCTTCGAGTTTAAGACGGTATTGATTTACCGCAACAAGCGGGTCTTTATCAGCAAAAGCGTAAGTCCCCTCATCGCTCGATAGAAAGCCACCTAAATCATCAAAAGTAATCCCGTTATTGGTGCTTCTTTCAACTGTAAAGTTGGTATAATTCTGTTCGTTCTCTGTTTTCCAGTTTATTTCAGAACCGGTTGGGGTTTTAGCCGCGGTAAAATCTAACAGGTGTACTGCTAATGCGGGATTTTGACGTATAAACAATTGAAAGCGCTTACCTCCGAAAGTTGTTGTATCTGTTAGATCAACACTAAAGGCATAAGTATTATTAAGCCGCATATTCACCGAATCCTTTTTGTAACCGTCCTTTAGCCAGATATCGAAAAGCTGTGGAACAGCCTTTACTTCCGTCATTCTTAATCGGTAAGATCCGCTTGTGGTAGCCTTTATGTTTACTTTAATCGTCTGGCTATCTTTTGGAAAAGGAATGTTATTAATGGCCAGGGAATAATTATCGGCCGACATAGTCGACAGGCCCACCTCACCATTTCCGATAAAATATTGCGAATCTTCATCTACTACGTATTCGTTTTTGGCCGATTTATTAAAACGGACAATCGTTTCTTCTTTATTGATGGTATCCGCGGCCATTTCAAGGCGCAGGTATTGAGGGACATTGTTTATTATGGGGGCGGTACTTAAAAGTAATGTAGGGCCTGTGGATAAGGTAGGCCCGATGAGCTGGCTACTGGTTTTCGCTGCCTCATTAAATGTTAACGATGCCCCGGTAGTGTTGGCCTTTACAAAAAAGCCCTGCCCGGCAGGAATAATGTTGCTGCCACCGTTTAATCCAACGCCGCCGCTGTAAGTAGCATACACTTTCGATGTTTCATTATAAATATATATTGTGCTATTAACGCCCGGGGCGTAGATACCCGCCGTTGGCACTGTTGTGCTGTAAGTGTTCCAATCAATTGAACTGGCATATGGGTTGCCAACCAGGTTGTACCCTGAGTAACCCGCATTACCTGCAACCGTTGAAAATTGGAGCGTAGACAGCCCTGTGTACCAGTTGGTAACCGTTACCGCCTGCTGGTTTAACGTGCCGCTGGTTACAAATACGTTCGATTCAGCAGTTGTAGTACTGGTATATTTATTAGCGATGTTGGTAAAATTACCCCGGTAAAAAAAGAAGAACCCCGTGCCTACATGCAGGTTAAAAGTTCCGTCGTAATCAACACCAATGGAATAAAGCGGCGAATTATTTATTTTATTAACCCCTCTGAAATTCCCCGTATTAAAAGTACTGTTGGTAAATGCCACATTATCCCGGTACAAATACATAGTAGGGTTACCTGTTTTGGTAAAGCCGCCCGCAGTGCCCGTTGAGCCGGTTGTGGGGGCATAGGCTGTGAGGTAACTCATATCGTAATAATAGTTTGTGCCCGATTGAACCGTATAAACAGGGGATGATAAAAAGCGGTATCCGCGATAAGCGCTGCTGCCGCCGCTGATATAACGCTCAACATTAACGTTACCGGTAATTGAATAGGCCGACGGTATAATTCCAACACCCGCTGATAGCGTTGATGTACTTTTTAAGGTTAATGCAGCGGGTGACGAACCTATTACCAGGTTGCCCTTAGTGAGGGTAAGGGAACTAAAGACATCAACCGGGCCACCGCTTATGGTTATTGTGCCTGCTGACGAGTTATTGATATCCATAGCACCGACCTGTGCGGTAAGCGCTGTATTAGTACCATAATAATATTGGGATGCTAACGAGCCGTTCCAGCTTATTTTGGAGGCATTGTTGCTGTTGTAAAGTATCTGGCCGCCGCTGCTATTATAAATATTGCAGCCTACGTGCAGGGTATGCCCATTTAAATTGATGTATGCGCCGTTGGCCAGCGTTAGTGCATATAACCCTGTATCCGCTGTTAATATAGGGTAATTTGTTAAACCGCTTGGAATAACCCAATTAACGTTTGCATTTACAGGCACCTCATTTACTACGCCCGAGGTTGTATTGTTCCAGTTACTCGCATTATTTACATTGGTGTTCGCCCCTTTCCAGGTATATACTAAATAGCCCGCAACAGCCGATGCCCTGGTTGAGTTGGTTTGCATAGCACCGGCCGTGGTAAATGCGTTCGGGTTGCTTTGGTTTACATATTCGGCCTTTACCCAATCGGAGGATAAGGTTGCCCCGATAATATGCGACTCATCCATGGTACCGGTATAGCTTTGGCCGCCTACAACGTGCAGGCCGCTTCCGCCTATATTATTGTTGATGTAATCGCCAAAGGAAACCATATCAACAGATCCGGAAAATGGTGGATTGGCAGTATTAGATGTTGGCCCGGCCACCAGTGTTCCATCTATATAAAGATAACTTTTGTTAGCCACCGCATCATAGGTATACGCATAATGGTGCCATGTAACAGCAGTTGGAGGTGTAGCATATTTAACCAGCGGCGTTAGCCTGTTGGCCCAACGCCACGTTTGCACATCGGTAGTACCACCATTAACAAGCAAACCCAATTGCGTACCATTACCGGTTAACGCGGGGTTGCTGCTGTTTTCGAGTACTATTAAGTTCGCTGTAGTTGCGGGTACGGTAGGGTAACTTGCCCAAATGGATAAGGATTGGCTGGCCTGGGTATTAGGCATAGCCGTTGCGCCGATATCAAGTACAGACGTTGCAGCCAGGGTAATACCATTGCCAATTTGGGACGACGTATTTTGCGTCACCACGCCCGAGGTTCCAACTGAAAGATTATTATTGTTTACCGTAGCATCAGCAAATTGTGGGGCTGCTCCGGAAGGGTCTTCGTTAAAATGCCATACGCCCGAATAATTAATGCCGGGCGTGGCTGTAACGTTGCTCCAGGTTAATTTTTGCCATGCCGTAGTATGCGACACGGACGGGCTTGTGGAACCAAAATAACAGTATAATTTATTTGAGCCGTTTGCCGAACCGGTTTTATAAAGGGTGGGTATCTTAACCCAGAAATAGATCACACCTGTAGTTGTGTTATAATTTTCAACCTGGTAATTTAATTCGGTTGCGGTTGAATACGCGCTGTCAACTATTGCGAATACAGGTACGGAAGAAGACAAGCCGCCTGTTTGATCAGAGCAAACTGCCGACGCAAACTGCGGACTGGTAACTTTCAATAATGCAACAAAATTCGTTTGATCTGTAACGATTCCTAACGAAGCATTGTTTAAAGTTAATGGTATGCGGAAAGCATAGTTATCATAATAGGTGGTTTGTGATTGTGCATTTTTGCTAAGTAAAATTAAGACTATCGGGAGGATGACTGTTTTTAAAAAGCGATGCAATGAAAGGTTTGATTTTTTCATGATTATTCCATCGGTTTATGGTTTGTGATAGATTGTTGTTTCGGCTTGTTAAAGTTGTTGAGAATGGTGCTGCAGCGCACAGGCGGGATACTACGCCCACAAAAACCCGGGGGCCGGAGAACGCAACAATGCAGAATTTATTAAAAAAAAATTTCATGCCTTTCCGCAGCAAAGAATAATTCGTAAAAACCTTGTGGTTTTTACGAAAAAAAAATCGGAAAGGTTACAGCAAATTTTTTGACGCTACAACAGGGGTTAAATCTTGATTACGAGGCGCCTCCGGTGTCCTGTTAATCTCTTAAAGTTTTACGAAAGTACCTTTGCCAACAAGGCTGTTGTCCCCACTGTTTAAAACTTGAATAATGTAGGTGCCGGGCTGCAAACTGCTTAAATTATCGCGCCAGGTAGATTGTGTTGTTGTAGTTGATCTTACAATGGCGCCTGAAATGCTTATGATCTTTAGGCTATAAGATTGCACACCATTTTGACTGGTATTTAAAACAGGTATTTGGGCATTTTGCAATACCGATAAAGGAGAAGTTGACGTGTTGCTTGTTTGGTTGATAGTTACGTTAACTATACCGGTTGTAGGGTTTGGATAAATATTGAGGGTGTTTTTAGCAGTATTAGCCCCTGAACTATCATAGTTGAGCGACACTACGCTTGAGTAAGTGATAGTACCATTCAAGTCTTCCAGTTTTAACCGGTACTGGTTAAAACCTGCTAGCGGGCTTTTGTCCAGATAGCTGTAAGTTCCGCTTGCCGTTGAAAGAAAACCGTTTAATACGTCGAAGGTTTTACCGCCGTTTGTACTACGCT
>CAZZUU010000368.1:0-4282 GCA_964657275.1 uncultured Mucilaginibacter sp.
GCTGGCGCATTACCCGCATGATGAATCGATGACACGCATGGCCGATTCGCTGGGTATATTGGTGTGGTCGGAGATACCGGTTTACTGGACCATCAATTTCTCCAGCGACGAAGTGCTGCAAAAAGCGAAAAAACAATTGACCGAAATGATAACCCGCGACCGCAACCGGGCTTCGGTTTTGGTATGGTCTGTCGGCAACGAAACGCCGATAAGCGAAACCCGTACAAAATTCATGAGCACGTTGATATCAACAGCAAAGCAGCTGGATAGCACGCGCCTGGTTTCTGCAGCGCTGGAAACCAATTATATGCGTGCATCGGGCACCTATTCAATAGATGATCCGCTTGGTCAGTATGTTGATCTGGTGGCGTTTAATGAGTACCTCGGCTGGTATGGCGGCTCGCCGGATGCATGCCGCAAAGCAAAATGGACCACCCCTTATCATAAGCCGTTATTTATCAGCGAAACAGGCGCCGAAACCCTGGGCGGCTTTCATGCCGATAGCTTAACGCGATGGAGTGAAGAATACCAGGAATGGTATTATAAGGAACAGGTAGCCATGATGAAGCGCATGCCCGATAACTTTGTTGGTTTGGCGCCATGGATATTGGTTGATTTCCGTTCCCCTAAACGTAATAATCCTACCTACCAGGATGGCTGGAACAACAAGGGCCTGCTTGACCATAACGGCAAAAAGAAGAAGGCATTTTATATCCTTAAAGCCTACTACGATAGTTTAAAGTAAATCCGAATAGATACATTTAAAAAATTAATCCAATAAAAATGTTAGCCAACCGTAAACTCGTTTTATTAAGCCTTGCCCTGCTTGCCGTTTTCACCGGCAAAGTATCGGCACAACTGCAGGATATGAAACTGCTGAATGTACCTATCGATATCAGCACCGATTTCAGGGATTTTTCAAACACTTATTATTTTGCCGACAGCCTGGCCGATTTCGACCCGGTTACAGCGAGTGGCAAGATCGTTTACAAGCGCTACCAGTATGTTACCCGACAGGCGTTTAACAACATGCTGGGTGTTTTACGCCCGGTTGCAGCAAATGAGTTCCCTACAACGGAATATGAAGCATCGCCATCATTGCCTTTTTCCATACAATTTGTATCTGCGCGCACGGTTCGTATCCGTGCAACCTCTGGCCCGCAGGTAAAGCCCGACCAGGCATCGCTGATGCTGGTAAACGGGCAAGCCCCCGTTGATAAGGGCGACTGGAAATACAGCAAGGTTGAAGGCGGTTATCGTTACACTAGCTTATATGGTTCGGTTACCATATTGGTACATCCATGGCATGTGGAAATAAGGGATGCAAGTGGCAGGTTACTGACAAAAACCATCCATAACCAGGATAATGCAGATTCCACCTTTACCCCGGTGATGCCTTTTTCTTATGTACGTAGGGCCGCTGATTATTCGCGCAGCATGTCTGCCGCTTTTTCTTTATCACCGGGCGAAAAGATATTTGGCTGCGGCGAGTCGTTCACCAACTTTAACAAGCGAGGCTCTAAAGTGGTATTGTGGGCCGATGACGCCAACGGCGTTCAAAACGAAACCATGTACAAGCCCATCCCGTTTTTTATGAGCAGCAGGGGTTATGGTATGTTTATGCACACCTCAACGCCCATCACCTGCGATTTCGGCAAGTATTTTAGCGGGGTAAATTCCCTAATGATAGGCGATGATGAGCTTGATCTTTTTGTTTTCCTGGGCGAACCTAAAGATATCCTGAACGAGTACACTAACCTTACGGGCAAGGCTGCAATGCCGCCGCTATGGTCCTTTGGGTTTTGGATGAGCCGTATCACCTATACTTCCGAAAAAGACGGTCGCGAAGTAGCTGCACAATTGCGCGAAAACAAAATACCGGCCGACGTGATCCATTACGATACCGGTTGGTTCACTACCGATTGGCGTACAGATTATACGTTCGACCCGGTTCGCTTTAAAGATCCCGCGAAGCTGATGTCAGATTTAAAACAGCAAGGGTTCCATGTTTCGTTATGGCAGCTGCCTTACTTCACACCAAAAAACACCTTCTTTAATGAATTGGTTAAAAACAATTTGGTAGTGAAAGACGGCAAAGGCAACTTACCTTACGAGGATGCAGTACTTGATTTCTCGAACCCTGCAACTGTAAAATGGTACCAGGATAAAATCGGCAGCCTACTAAAATTAGGTGTTGGCGTAATAAAGGTAGACTTCGGCGAAGCCGCACCAAACAACGGCCTTTATTTTTCGGGACGCACCGGCTGGTACGAGCATAATTTATACCCGCTGCGTTATAACAAAGCGGTTGCTGATATTACTAAGCAGATCAACGGCGAAAATATTATATGGGCACGCAGCGCCTGGGCCGGCAGCCAGCGTTATCCCCTGCATTGGGGTGGCGATGCCGCAAATACCAATACTGCCATGGCAGCTGAATTACGCGGCGGTTTATCATTCGGCCTTTCGGGATTCTCGTTTTGGGCACATGATATTGGTGGGTTTGTGCTGAAAACCCCTGAAGATCTTTATGGCCGCTGGGCAGCTTTCGGCTTCCTGTCTTCTCATACCCGCAGCCACGGCGCGCCTCCGAAAGAGCCCTGGGCGTATAGCCCCGAGTTCCTGAAGACCTTCCGGGAAACCGATAATATGCGTTATAAATTAATGCCGTACATCTACGCGCAGGCAAAAGATTGTACCGAGCGTGGTTTGCCAATGGTTCGTGCTTTGTTTGTTGAGTTTCCGGGTGATCCGGGATCTTGGCTGGTGGATGACCAGTACATGTTTGGTTCAGACATGTTAGTTGCACCGCTTTTTGAAAACGTTGCCGAACGCGATGTTTACCTGCCGCCGGGCCAATGGGTAAATTACCAAAGCGGCGAAGTTTATAACTCCGGCTGGAATAAGATTAAGGCTGGGCCGGTAAGGGCTGTTGTTTTGGTAAAGGCAGGCAGCTTGATCCCGCATATTAAACTGGCGCAATCAACCATGCAAATGGACTGGAGCAATATCGAACTCACATCTTATGCAACAGGTAATGAAAAAGCCAGCGGGTTAATTTGCCTGCCATCTGACAACGTTTTACATAAGGTTTCGGCAACCGGTACCACCATAACCGATAATACATTAGGTGATAAAACTAAACTTGTGGTAAAAATGTACAAGGCGCAATAATTTGTAACCAACTTTTAAACCTATAACCAATTAAGCAATGAAAACAACCATTCGTGTGTTATCGGCTGCGGCAACCTGTTGCGTTTGCCTGGCTGTATGCGCATTTGTTAGCAAACCACCGGCAGGTCTTAAATTACACAAAGTATCGAAACCCACCATCGATCATCCGTGGACTAACCTGCTGGATAAAAATTTATCGCAATGGGGAATGTACCTGGCATTTAGCCATAAAGCAACCTATAACGGTCAAAAACCTGTTGACGAAAAAGGAGAAGAAATTCAGCCTGTAGGGTATAACAAAAACGAAAAGAATGTATTCACGGTTGTTGAACAACAGGGCGAACCTGTACTTCGCATAAGCGGCGAAATATACGGTTGCGTGTTTACCAAACAGGCGTATGAAAATTACCACCTGAAATTAAAGGTAAAATGGGGAACGCTGATGTTTGGCCCGAGGGTAGGCAAACTGAAAGATTCGGGCATTTTATACAACTCGAACGGAGACGCCGGTGCCGATTACTGGAGGGCATGGATGCTTTCGCAGGAGTTCCAGATAATGGAGGGACACATGGGCGATTATTGGAACATCGCCAATTCGGCTATTGATATCCGGGCTTATCTGTCAGAAGGTAAAATGAACAACGTAGCCGACCCTAAACAGCCTTTTTTGGCTTTTGGTACCGGGACGGAGAACGGCCTGTGCCTTAAAAGTGCCAACTACGAAAGCCCGATGGGGCAGTGGACCACCGTTGAACTGATCTCCTTTGAAGGTAAAAGCCTGCACATTATTAACGGGCACGTAGTGATGGTTTTAAAGAACTCAAGGTATGTGGAGAATGGTAAATCAACACCGATGACAAAAGGCAAAATACAATTACAAAGCGAAGGCTCGGAAGTGTTTTATAAAAATATCCAACTGCAAAAATTGGATGCCATGCCTGAGCGGTATAGGCACTACTTTAACTAATAGGGTAAGACAACCCAACCGTAATGCCATCTGCAGATAGGGGGATCGCAATTGTAAAAATAAATATTAGTTATCTTTTCGGACGGCTATTATTACCCCATCGGCGTTGTTGCGGCCGTTTATTAGTGGTATGTTCTTGTT
>CAZZUU010000369.1:0-4280 GCA_964657275.1 uncultured Mucilaginibacter sp.
CTCTGTTTTTGCAGCACGCATCTTCCCTACCATCTTCGGCGGGCTAATCGTTTGGCTTACCGGCTTAATTACTGTTGAGCTGGGCGGCAAAAAATTTGCTATCGCCCTTGCCTGCCTGGCGCTTATTTTCTCCCCTGCTTTTGCTGCAAGCGATTATCTTTTTCAACCCGTAGTTTTCGACCAGTTTTGGTGGGTACTTATCGTCTGGCTGCTCGCCAGGTATTGCAATACCTCCGCAGTTAAATATCTGTATTTTTTAGGGATTGCGGTAGGCCTTGGCATGCTGACCAAATATACCATGGCGTTTTTTACATTTGCTTTAATTATCGGGCTTGTGTTTAGCAAGCAGCGTAAGCTATTATTTAATAAACATATTATTGGTGCGGTAATCGTAGCGATTGTATTGTTTTTGCCTAATATCATCTGGCAATTTCAACATCATTTACCCGTAATTACCCATATGAAAACGCTGCAAAAACAACAGTTGGATTATAATAAGCCTTCTGATTTTATTATGCAGGAAATTTTGGTAAATGGTGTTGCTTTGTTTGTCTGGTTTACGGGATTTATATTTTTATTATTCTCATCCAGGCTACACAAATTTCAATTTCTGGCAATCGGCTTTGTATTAATATTTACCTTTTTGCTTTTAATGAACGGTAAGGAGTATTACCTGTTTGGCGCATACCCAATGCTGTTTGCTGCGGGTGGATTTGGTTTTGAACGATGGTTGAAAACAAGCGGATACGCATTGCGTGGGCTGGCAATTATGTTGTTTACCTTACCTAACCTGCTGTTATTTCCAATTGTATTGCCGATTTTACCATTGAATCAAACAGTAGCCTTTTTTAAATTTGCACAAAAGAATATGCCTTTTTTGGCGTTTACCTGGACCTGGGAAGATCATAAAGCGCACGCTACCACGCAGGATTACGCTGATATGCTTGGATGGGATGAAATGGCTGCCTTAGTTGACAAAGCATGGAACCAGCTTACCGCCGAACAGCAAAAACATACCCAAATATATGCTGATAATTACGGTGAGGCCGGCGCTGTGCATCATTATGGAAAAACATTATACCATTTGCCCGAGGTAATTTCATTGAATAGTAGTTTTACCTTATGGGCGCCGGATAATTTGAATGGGCAGTACATTATTTACGTTGACGATAGCGGAGGTGATAACGTTAAAAGTTTCGCATCCTGGTCGTGGCTGGAAAGCTACCGCAAAATTGGCGAAGTGGAAAACCCCTTTGCCCGCGAAAAGGGGGTTGCTGTTTTCCTGCTGGTGCATCCCTCGGCTGCGTTGAATGAACGATATACAAAAGAGCTTGCCCGCAAACGGTTGCAATGATTGACTTGAAGATTTGTGGATTTGAAAATTTGAAGATCCCGGGTGTGTGTAAATCAACAAAACAAATCACCGTTTTTTAAGGTATTGAATTTTAAACATTTTTGCCAACCATGCGCGGATTAAAAACCATCATCTTCCTCATCATATCAAACACCTTTATGACCTTCGCCTGGTACGGGCACTTAAAATTTAAAGATTACGACTGGGGCAAAAACCTGGGATTGATTGCGGTAATATTTATCAGCTGGGGATTGGCATTTTTCGAATACCTGTTCCAGGTACCTGCTAATCGCGCCGGGTTTAAAGGCGATGGCGGCCCATACTCGTTGGTTCAGCTAAAAACTATACAGGAAGCGATTACCTTAACCGTCTTTATGATTTTCTCCCTAGTGTTTTTTAAATCCGAAAAATTTGGTTGGAACCATTTAGTTGGCTTTGGTTTAATTGTGCTGGCGGTGTTTGTCATATTTAAGAAATGGTGATATTTTGGATTTGATGATTTGAAAATGCAGGTAATTAATAATGTTTTATATTTTGTATTTTTGTTAATGGCGTAACTTTTAATGAGCTTATGGAACTTATTTTAAAAACCAACAACGAAAATAGCATAGCGAAAATCATCGCTTTGGCCAAAAAGCTCGACGTTACTATAGAGCGGCGGGATAAATTTGTTGATGATAAAAAAGAAAGAGAAGATTTGAAAAATCGTATTCTTAATTTCCAGGCAAAAGGTCCATCTTCTTTTGGAGATGCTGTAGAATGGCAGCGTGAGGAACGAGGAGATCGCAAACTTCCCTTTTCGAAATAGCCATGTTCCTTGTAGATAGTAATATCATTGTATACTCTTATTTACCTCAATACAAATATCTAAAAGACCTGTTTGTAAATGAATCGGTTTTTGTTTCGGAAATATCAAGAATTGAGGTACTCGGGTATCACAAACTGACTATAGATGAGGAAACCTACTTTAAAGATATTTTCAGTTTTATCCCGATAATTTTCCCGTCTCAGCAAATATTTGATACTGCAATAATTCTTAGAAAAACATATAACCTGCAATTGGGCGACAGTATTATCGCCGCTACTGCAATTGAACACGGTTTATCAATTTATACCCGAAATTTAAGGGACTTTGAAAAGATGACTGATGTAAACTGCTTTAATCCAGTAGTTTGATTAAATTATCGACTTTCTTGTCAATAATACGATACCAATTCATATGAACCGATTCTTGACCATATTATTTTTATTTGTTTTGCTTTTGTCTTGTGTGAATAAGCCCCAAAAGCAAAATGATAAATATATCCTTGGCGATTGGGTTTATGCTCATCCTCACTATAAATACGACTCAAAAAAAATTATTGTTCCTCCCCCGGAATTGGATATAAGCGGCTTTTCATTTTATGCAAATCATACATACGACAATAAAACGGGATTTTATCGGAATAACGGCAGAAACACGGTACCCTATGATGTGATGATTTACTTGGGTAATGTTTCTAAATATACAATAACGAGCGACAGTTTGTCTTTATTTAATTTATCCTTAAAAAAATGGGAGAATTTTAAAATAATAAAGTTAACGTCCGATTCTTTACAGATAAAAAATAACGACGCGGCTTCCACTTATATTCATCCGCATTTAAAGAAAAGTAATACACCAAAATTTGATAAAATCATTATAACAACTTCGGGGTGTTTTGGCTCTTGTCCTGCAACAATTACAAGCATCGATTCAAATGGGACACTAATTTTCAAAGGAAAAAGTTATGCAACAAAACTGGGGTTATTTTCAGGGAAAATTCCAAAAAAAACCTATCATCAATTACGGGATAATTTTAGAAAAATTGATTTCGATTCCTTAAAGAAAGAGTATCGGGCTGGCTGGACAGACGATGAAACAGTTACAACCACCTTTCTAAAGGATGGCAGAATATACAAGACAGTTTATGATTATGGAGACAGAGCGCCATGTTTTTTTGTATGGGCATATACTCCGTTAAGAAATGTTTATCAAACAATTCCATTAATGCCGCTCACTAAACCTGATTTTATCCCACTTTTAGATGTGCTTTTAGAATCAAGATTTAAATTAACTAACGGTGAAATGCAAATAATTCTAAATCAATCGGAAGCATTTTTATTATTTGATTATTTGAGAAATGGAAGAGTATCAAGTAACAATTTCAAAACTCGCTTCAAACTACACCCCTATTTTGAAAATAAGACCTTTTATAATATAAATACAGATGGCCGATTTTATACATTTATATCAAAAGGGAAGCCATTAACAATAGATATCGGTTTTAACTTTTATGATATAAATGCAAAAAACTGGAAATGGGAGAAACCGGACAAATACGATAAATAACGCTCATAAATCTTTCAAATTAAACCTTTCACCCTTTACTTTCGCCTTTAATCCCTCTCCCACTAGCCAGATATCGCATTGATAATATCATACTGCGTGATAATCTCGATATTTCCATCGCTTTCTACCAGTACTGCAATGTTATCCTTATTGATCATCGCTGAAATCTTGTCTATTGAAGTATTCAGGTCAACAAAAGGGAACGGACTTGTAGTAATCTTCTTTATGGGTTGAGATTTGATCGAGGGGTTTTCGATCAATGAATTTAATATATCGCTTTCGGTAATTTTACCTATCACCATGCCTTTTTGGGTTACGGGTATCTGCGAAATATTGAGAGATTTGATGGTATTTATAGCATCCAGAACCGTTTTTTCGCAATCGATAGTGATAATCTCCTGACTTTCCTTCTTTTGGATGATGTGACGGGCAGTTAGTTTTTCGTCCTTCAAAAATCCACGGTCGCGCAGCCAGTCTTCATTATACATCTTACCCATATAACGTGAACCATGATCAGGGAAAATAACCACCACGATATCGCCTTCCTTAAACATC
>CAZZUU010000370.1:0-4254 GCA_964657275.1 uncultured Mucilaginibacter sp.
AGGTCATCTATCAATACGCCGATATAAGATTCTGATCTTTTCATGATCAATTCGTGTTTATCGTTTAACTTTTGATGAGCATTTATCCCCGCAATAAATCCCTGTGACGCCGCTTCTTCATAACCCGTCGTGCCGTTTATTTGGCCGGCAAGATATAAATTGCTGATCAGTTTTGTCTCCAATGTCAAACCTAATTGAGTAGGTGGGAAGTAATCATATTCTATGGCGTATCCCGGTCTGAACATTTTTGCATTTTCAAAACCGGGGATTTGTATCAGTGCTTTATACTGGATGTCCTCAGGTAGTGAGGTAGAGAAGCCGTTTACATAAATCTCCACGGTATTCCAGCCCTCAGGCTCAACAAATATTTGGTGACGCTCACGTTCCGCAAAACGGTTTATCTTATCTTCTATGGATGGGCAGTATCTCGGGCCAAGACCTTTGATTCGCCCGGTAAACATTGGCGACTTTTCAAAACCTTCTTTAAGCGTTTCGTGTACGTTATTATTGGTATAGGTTATCCAGCAGCAGCGTTGTTCTTTTGCAAGTTCTACATCGGTATAGGAGAAACGCCCCCGCTCTTCATCGCCCCATTGTTCCTCCATCAGGCTGTAATTTAAACTCCGGCCGTCCACACGGGGAGGGGTTCCTGTTTTCATCCTGCCCGATTCAAAGCCAAGTTCGACTAACTGCTCCGTTAGGCCTGTCGCTGCCTTTTCTGCTGTGCGGCCGCCGCCGAAACGTTTCTCACCAATATGAATCAAACCATTTAGAAAAGTGCCATTGGTTAATACCACAGCATCGCCTTCTATTTCTACACCTAAGGTAGTGCGCACACCGGCAATCGTATTGTTTTTTACAAGGAGCTCGTTAACGGTGTCTTGCCAAAAATCGACATTTGGGGTACGTTCAAGGGCCAGCCGCCATTCTTCAGCAAAACGCATCCGGTCACTTTGCGCCCTGGGGCTCCACATCGCCGGGCCTTTTGACCGGTTAAGCATGCGGAACTGGAGGGAGGTTTTGTCCGTGATTATACCAGAGTAACCGCCCATGGCATCTATTTCGCGAACGATTTGCCCTTTAGCAACGCCGCCCATAGCAGGATTACAGCTCATCTGTGCTATTACACCCATGTTCATGGTGACGAGCAGCACAGAAGACCCCAGGTTTGCGGCCGCTGCTGCGGCCTCGCAGCCGGCATGGCCGGCACCAACAACTATAACATCGTATTTCTTAAACATGTTCTACCAATGTTAGACTCCGATGGAGTCGCTTTTTTTGTGTTCCACGTGGAACATTATGTTTTAGACTGACGAAGTTTTAGAAACTTCGTCAGTCTTGGGTGTAAAATTATTTATTATCCGTAGATGTTCCACGTGGAACATTAAATAATGACAATAAAGCTACCGCCGCCCAAACAGCCTCAAGCACGATGAATGGATAAAACCGGATCATCCATGAAGACAAACAGCAAATAGCAGCGCCAATTAGGTTTAAAAGGCTATACGCTTTTGATTCGGCGCTTAGTTTCTTATATAAATTAAGCAAAAACGCGATCAATAATATGATAACGCCGATAGATGCTAATATATCCGAGGCCTTCATTTATGCTTCTTTAAGTTCGGTTAATTCAATCCAGCGAATGCTTTTTTCATCTAGCTTGCTGTTTAGAGCAGTAATTTGCTGTATGATTTCGTTTAGTTTGGCGGATTCAATTCCTACGGCATTAAGCAGGCTGTTCTTTTCGCTTAGCTGTTGTTCAACAACGGCTATTTCTTTTTCAAGCGTTTCTAATTCTTTCGCGTCTTTAAAGCTCAATTTGCTTTTTTTAATTACGGGGGCGGGTTGAGTTTCTACCACACTGTTGCGCTTGTTCTGTTGTTTGTTTTCCTCCAATTCAAGCCGGTATGACGAATAATTCCCGTTATATATCCTTACATAGCCGTTTTCTTCCATTATAAAAAGCTGGTCGGTTAGCTTGTCTAATAGATACCTATCATGCGATACCATCATTAATACGCCCGAATAATTAGTTAAAAACTCTTCCAATACATTTAATGTGTCAATATCAAGGTCGTTTGTAGGCTCATCAAGGATCAGGAAGTTTGGATTCTTCATCAGGATACCCATCAATTGCAGTCTTTTTTTCTCGCCGCCACTTAGTTTGGAGATAAATCCGTATTGTTTAGCAGGCGGGAAAAGAAACAAAGTAAGCAGGGCAGAGGCTGATATTAACTTGCCATCCGCCATGGTAATAAATTCCGCGACGTTTTTTACTACATCAATAACCCGCTCATCGTCCTTAAAAACAATGCCCGACTGGTGAAAATAGCCCATTACGGTAGTTTCACCTTTGTCAATTTTGCCCTTATCGGGATTAAGCGCACCTGTTATCAGGTTAAGTAGGGTAGATTTTCCGCTACCGTTCTTGCCCGCAAGGCCAATCCTATCGCCCTTTTTAAATACGTAGCTGAAGTTATTAATAAACGTTTGGCCATTGAACGACTTATACAAGTGTTCCATTTCCATAATTTTGTTGCCCTGGCGCGCTGTTTTCACGCTTAACTCAACTTTTTGATTGGGCCCAGCGTTTTTCGTCTTGTCTTCCAGCTCATAATAGGCATCTATCCGGGCCTTTGATTTGGTTCCGCGTGCCTGAGGCTGCCTGCGCATCCATTCCAGTTCTTTCCGCAATAAGTTGGAGTTTTTTTGAAATGAGGCTTCGTCTGAAGCTTCACGCTCTGCTTTTTTCTCCAGGTAATATTCGTAATTACCGACGTAGGGTATTATTTTACCCCGGTCAATCTCGAGTATCTCGTTACAAACGTTATCTAAAAAATACCTGTCGTGCGTAACCATCAGGATGGTTTTTGAACCGTCGGTCAGTAATTTTTCCAGCCATTCTATCGTATCTATGTCTAAATGGTTGGTCGGCTCATCCAATATATACAAATCAGGGTCTTCTATAAGTAGCTTTGCCAGGGCAAGTCTCTTTTTCTGACCCCCCGATAAGGTGTTTATTGCCTGATTCAAATGATGAATATCGAGCCGACCCAATATGGTCTTTATTTTATACTCATATTCCCAGGCATCAACATCACTCATTTCTTCCATCACTTTTTCAATAGCTTTGGCGTTATCCGGTTCATTTTCCAGTAGCTCCTCATATTTACGGATCAGTTGCTGTTGCAAATCATCAGCATGAAAAATATAGTCGCTAATGGTAACAGCATCTTTAAACCCGGGATCCTGCTCCAGGTAGCCCCATTTCAAATCGCGGCTCTGTACCACCTTGCCCTCAGTAGGCTTTAAATTATTTGCCAACAACTTCAACAGCGTTGATTTACCCGCACCATTGATCCCCACAAGAGCAACGCGTCTGCCGCGATTAATACCGATAGTAATGTTGCGAAATAGCCAGTGATCATGAAAGGAATGGCCAAGATTTTCGGCCGATATATAAGTACTCACGATAGTTGTTTTATTTGATCGGAGGGGTAAATAAATACGCCCTCTTCATTTTTAATAGATAATTTAAACATTGCCATTGCTACTGTTGTAGCCGAAATGCTTCTGTATTTCCTTAATCCGCCGATTAGAAACGGGTCAATAAACGCCATCACAACGATTGCGATCTTTTCCATGCGGCGCTTTTCTTTACGATCGCCGGTTAAGATAGATGGCTGATAAATATGCAGGCACTTTAATCCGGTTTGCTTAATATCGCTCTCCGTCTCGCCCTTCATTTTGGTATAAAAGTTAGAGGAGCCGGGATCGGCACCTAAAGCAGATACCAGGTGATATTGCCCTATGCCATTCGTAGCTGCTATTTGAGCCAATCGTAGCGGATAATCGTGGTCTATTTTTCTATACTCGGTAAGATCAGGCGTTCTACGACGCGTGGAACCCAGGCAGCAGAATAAGGCATGCCCATTTATCTCGCCGGAATAACTATCAAGTCTGTTAAAATCCACGATAACCTGCTTTAATTTTGTGTGCTGCAAATTCAGCGCTTCACGCACAATCACTAAAACCTCTGTATATTCAGGTTGTTCCAACAAGATATTCAGCAATTTACTGCCAATTAGTCCGCTTGCGCCTACTATGATTGCTTTATTTGTCACCACTTTAAAAATCGCTGCAAAAATACACATAATAATATTGTGGCATAAATATTAAATGTTTAAACATGTAATTAGCAAAGAAGATGAAAAAAATATTCTTATGAATTACCACGCTGTTTTTCATCTTCTG
>CAZZUU010000371.1:0-4253 GCA_964657275.1 uncultured Mucilaginibacter sp.
GTTTGATGCTGTAGTGCAAGGTCATCGGTTCATCACCAACGCTAGTTTCGGTTTTAAAAGTAGCAGGTTCAGAAATGTCAGCGGCAAGGGTTCCGCCTGCCTGGTCATTGGTGGTTATTTTGGTATCGGCAAGCCCCAGTTTTTTTATGAATAGCTGGCCATCTTTAAAAAGGTCAGTTATCGTAAATGAAGTGTCGACCTTTACCACGTCGCTATAATAAAGATACCGGTCTTCAACTTTATAGTTAAAAGGTCCGGATGATTGGGCACTTGCGATAAACGGCAATAATAAAGCCGCGGCAAATAAAAGTTTTTTCATGATGCTGGATTTTGGTTGAATTGGTCAAATTTAGTTAATTTAAGATTATAAGTTGCGTCAACGGTAACATTAGCAGGGGCAACGCAAAAGATTAGAAACCAATTTATAAGTTTAAAATTACAAGATAATAGGGTCTTGCCGGTTGTCCCAAAAAAAGAGTACTTCTATTTCATTCAATTTAACTTCATAAAAAACAGAACAGTTTTTATGTATCAATCCTTTTCGGATATTGGGGTTGTCCATTACTGATTTGAACATTAATGGCGATTGTAAGACAGCATCAAGGATTCTAACTGTTTTTCGCTCAAATCTCTCCAAAACAGATTGCCCCCAACGATTATATAATTGAGATTGAATAGCCGCGTAAGTTTCTTTTGCTTGCCTTGAAAATGTTAGGGAATAGCTCACTTAGATATAGAAAGCTGTTGCTTAAATTCATCATAGGTAAAGGTATCGCCGGCTTTGATATCTTCCTGGCCTTTTTTAATTCCTGCCAAAACATGCGGCGGTAATATTTCTTTTTTTTTTTCAAACCGCACATTTAAAGCCTTGAGGAATGCTGTAACGGCTTTTTCCTGTTCCTTTGTAGGGTAAACAACTAAAGTTTCCATATTAGCGTACTATCTTACTTGATGAAAGTAAAGTTACATTTTTTTCATCAATGGGTAAATTTCTGTTTCTGATTTTTTCAAACCGATAACACACAAAAAAGCCGGATAACTCACATTACCCGGCTCAATTATGGTCAATTAATTTGGTTCTGATAAAAGTGCTATGAAATATGAACGCTCAAAACACCTGTTCAAATTGGTTCACCGCATCTTTACTCTCTAACACGGAATGGCCCATTAAAAACTCATCCACTTTGCGGGCAGCTTCACGTCCTTCGGAAATGGCCCAAACAACCAAAGATTGCCCGCGGCGCATATCACCAGCAGCAAATAACTTACTTACATTGGTGCGATAAACGCCCTCTTTTGCTTTCACGTTTTTACGCTCGTCCAAATCAACGGCCAGGCTTTCTAACATGCCCGTATATTGCGGGTTTAAAAAACCCATCGCCAAAAAAACACGCTGGCAAGGTATTTCGCGTTCGGAGCCTTCAACCTTGGCAAATTTGATCGGGCGGTTCATCACGTCAAGCTCCCAGGTTACGTCAACCACCCTCAAAGCCCTTAAATTGCCGTCTGCGTCACCTAAAAACTCTTCGGTATTTACTCCCCAAAAACGATCGGCGCCTTCTTCATGGCTGCTGGTTGTTTTCATGATCATAGGGTAGGTTGGCCATGGCATGTGCGCCGTACGCTGTTCAGGCGGCTGCATCATCACCTCAAATTGCTTGATAGATTTTGCTCCCTGGCGGTTGGATGTACCCACACAATCCGACCCGGTATCGCCGCCACCTATTACAATCACATCTTTGCCGGTTGCTAAAATATCATCGGCATCAAATTTAGTATCACTTACACGTTTGTTCTGTTGCTTCAAAAAGTCCATTGCAAAATGGATACCTTTAAGCTCCCTTCCCGGGATAGGTAAATTACGCGGAATAGTAGAACCACCGGCCACGATCACCGCGTCATTAGTGCGAACCAGTTCTTCTGCGGATATATCTTTCCCAACCTCGGTATTGCATTTAAATACCACACCGTCTTTTTCCATTATCTCTAAACGGCGGTCGATGATCCATTTTTCCAACTTGAAATCAGGAATGCCATAACGCAGCAAACCACCGGGGCGGTCGTCGCGTTCGTAAACGGTTACAGCATGGCCCGCTTTGCTCAATTGTGCAGCCGCAGCCAGCCCTGCCGGCCCCGAACCTACAACGGCAATACTTTTATTGGTTTTTATGAAAGGCGCTACCGGTTTAACCATATTTTTTGAATAGGCTATCTCAATAATATGTTTTTCAATTTCTTCGATGGCTACGGCCGGTTTGTTGATACCTAATACACAAGCCGATTCGCATGGAGCCGGACAAATTCTGCCCGTAAACTCCGGAAAATTATTGGTCGACGATAAAATATGATAAGCCTCATCCCAGTTTTTACGATACACCGCATCATTAAATTCAGGGATTATATTACCCAGCGGGCATCCTGAATGGCAAAACGGTATGCCGCAGTCCATGCAGCGGGCCGATTGCTGGTTCAGCTTTTCGTCGGTATATAAGTGAACAAATTCGTTATAATTTTTTACACGTTCTGCAACCGGTGTTTTTTCGGGAAGCTCCCTGTTAAACTCTTTAAATCCTGTTGGTTTTCCCATTACCCGATAGTTTGATATTCTAATTTTTCTAAAACTTTTTTATACTCTTTTGGATACACCTTTACAAATTGAGGTGCAGCCTTGCTCCAGTTAGCCAGCAATTGTTTTGCAACCTTGCTGCCGGTCAAATGCACATGTTTGTGCAATAAGGCAGTTATCTGTTCTTCATCTTTAACTGTTAACGGATCAAGGTCTACCATTTCGGTATTGCAGTTCTCACTGAAGGTGTTGTTCGGGTTATAAACCCAGGCAATACCACCGCTCATGCCTGCTGCAAAGTTCCGGCCTGTTTCGCCCAATATCAATGCGCGTCCGCCGGTCATATATTCGCAGCCATGGTCGCCGATACCTTCAACCACTGTTGTTGCACCAGAATTACGCACGGCAAAACGCTCGCCGGCCATACCCCTGATAAATACTTCCCCTGCTGTAGCGCCATATAAGGCGACGTTACCGATGATAATATTTTCTTCAGGTGTAAAGGTTGCCCGTTCTGACGGGTAAATAGCAAGCTGTGCGCCCGAAAGCCCTTTACCCACATAGTCGTTGGCTTCGCCTTCCAACTCAAAAGAAATCCCCTTCGTTGCAAAAGCGCCAAAACTTTGGCCTGCCGAACCTTTAAATTTATAATTTATGGTATTGTCGGGTAGTCCTGCCGAACCATATAGCTTAGATATCTCGTTTGATAGTAGCGTACCGATAGTACGGTCCACATTTCTCACTTCATAAGTTGCAAAAACCGGTGTTTTATCTTCCAATGCTGGTTTTGCACTTTCGAGTAATTGCCAGTCGAGTATCGCATCCATACCATGATCCTGCTTTTCGCTGTTATACAGCGTAACATCCTTTGGATTATTTACCGGGTGCAGTATGCCGGAAAGATCAATCTTTTTAGCTTTCCAGTTTTGCAGGCCATCTTTAACCTTTAAAAACTGAACGCGGCCAACCATTTCGTTAATAGTGCGAAAGCCTAATTCGGCCATAATACCGCGCAGCTCTTCCGCCATAAAACGGAACAGGTTTACAATATGCTCGGGTTTACCGGTAAATAGTTTCCGTAATTCCGCATCCTGGGTAGCAACACCAACCGGACAAGTATTCAGATGGCATTTGCGCATCATAATACAACCACCGGCTACTAACGCAGCGGTTGCAACGCCCCATTCTTCGGCACCCATTAAGCAGGCAATAGCCAAATCGCGACCGGTTTTTAGCTGACCATCTGTTTGTAAAACAACCCTGCTGCGTAGTTTGTTGCGTACCAGTGTTTGGTGCGCCTCGGTTAAGCCAAGTTCCCATGGTAACCCTGCGTGTTTAACAGAGCTGATAGGAGAGGCACCTGTGCCGCCATCGTATCCGGCAATTAAAATAACGTCGGCATGTGCTTTGGCAACACCCGCTGCGATGGTGCCTACGCCCGCTTTTGATACCAATTTTACGTTGATACGTGCCGTGCGATTGGCATTTTTAAGGTCGAATATTAATTGCGCCAAATCCTCTATCGAGTAGATATCATGATGGGGCGGCGGCGATATTAAACCAACGCCCGGCGTAGCATGCCTTGTGCGTGCAATCCAGTCGTCAACTTTATGGCCGGGTAATTGGCCGCCTTCGCCCGGTTTTGCACCCTGTGCCATTTTTATCTGGAGCTCATCAGCATTAGTAA
>CAZZUU010000372.1:0-4247 GCA_964657275.1 uncultured Mucilaginibacter sp.
CTGTTGGGGGCAAAAGCACAAAACCCGTAGGTTATACCATTAATTTTAAAAACAGCCGAAGGATGGCTCAATTGACCGCCATAGTACAGGCCCAAACTATCCAGTACTTTCATGGTGCCGGTACGGCCCTTATCACCAAAATCACCGATGTGGTTATTTGCGAGGCTCAGTACGTTAAAACCTGCCTCTTTCAGTACACTGCCATACGCAACCGGCATCCTGAACAGCCATGCTTTCGATTTCAGGTGCAGTTTATAATGTGCCGGTGCACCGGTATCCAGCAGCGTTCCTTCCAGGTTTCCGAAGGAAATATCCGCATTGTGCAATTCCTTTGTTAACCTGGCAAAACTATTTTTTGCACTATCCGGCGGCAGGGTGTTTTTATCAGGATAAGATGTTCCCAGCATAATATCGCCTACGGCAGCAATGCAAACGGAATCGGGTATTACAGCAATGTGTGGTTTGGCGACGGTTTTTTTAACGGCCTTTTTTGAATAATGTACCCGCTGTTTGCCAGTTTCGTCCTGGCATGCAGAAAAAAACAAGATCATCACAGTCAATATGGCCAATAAACTTGCTTTCATTTCAAAAAAAAATCCTTTCGGTTAGGAAAGGATTTATCATTCAGGTTTATAACATTAATTCTTATTGGTATTGTCTTTTTCGAGTTCCTCTTTAAAAGATTCGAGCATACGCCCACCCCTGTAAAAGTAGCGTTTGTAATAAGCATCATCCAGGCTACTGATAGCAACACCTCTTGATGAAGCATGTGCAAACCGGTTATTGCCCAAATATATGCCCACATGTGAAATACGGCGGCTATGAATTTTAAAGAAAACTAAATCGCCTTCCTGCAGGTCGTCCCTTCTTACCGGGCTAACCATGCTGAAAATATCACGTGAGCTGCGCTCAATATCCATATTGAATACTTCGCTGTATAATTGTTTGGTGAAAGCTGAACAGTCGATTCCTTTTCTTGAGCTTCCGCCGAAACGATATGGGGTGCCGATCCAATCATAAACGAAATGGAAAAGCTTCATATTTGAAGTTGCCGACAAGGCCACACCCATAATTTGCGATAAATAATCCTTTGCTAAACTTTCCTGATCGTCGGAAGTTTTGTCGTCCGCAGGAGTTGGACTGGTTTTTGTCTGAGCCTGTGTGGCTAAAACGGTGAAAATAAAAGCAATAGCGAGAACGATTTTCTTCATTTAATCCTTAGTTTGTCGTAGTTAGGCCAACAAAATTGTTTATTAAATAGGACACCTTGTCTATTGTACGATACAAAACTATTTAAAGTTTTCAAAATTGCAAGTAAATGACAGTATTTTTTCCACATTTTATCGAATAATGTTAATTACTCGATAAATATGATCAAACACATCTTTTATCCGCCTTTTTCTAAAATTTCAAGCCGCAAATATATAAACTACAGGTTAAATAAAAATATCTTTCTAACAAATTCGTCACGGTTTCGATATTTTCGCAGATATAGTTAGATTTGCGCATTACTCAGAAAATTGATCGTTAACATAAATGGGTTCAATCGAAATAAATAAAGACACATACCTGATGTGGTATGAATCAATGCTGCTGATGCGGAAGTTCGAAGAAAAGGCAGGACAGCTATACGGGCAGCAAAAAATAAGAGGATTTTGTCACTTATATATCGGGCAGGAAGCTGTTTTAGCCGGCGCGATGTCGGTGCTAAAACAGGAAGACAGCATGATCACTGCTTACCGGGATCACGCACATGCCATAGCAAAGGGAGTTACCTGTGATGCTATTATGGCTGAGCTTTACGGAAAGGCCACCGGCTGCTCCAAAGGTAAAGGCGGATCGATGCACATGTTTGATAAGGAAAAACATTTTTACGGCGGTCACGGTATTGTTGGCGGCCAGGTTCCGCTGGGAGCAGGTGTAGCTTTCGCTGAAAAATATAAAGGAACCCAATTTGTAAATGTTACCTATATGGGCGATGGTGCCGTGCGCCAGGGATCGTTAACAGAAACCTTTAACATGGCTGCCCTTTGGAAACTGCCTGTAATATTTGTTTGCGAAAACAATGGTTACGCTATGGGTACATCCGTTGAGCGTACTACTGTGCAAACCGATATTTATAAATTAGGTTTACCTTACGGGATACCGTCGTCACCGGTTGACGGTATGGACCCGGCAGCTGTACACAAAGCAATGGACGAAGCCGTTCAGCGTGCGCGTAACGGCGAAGGGCCAACATTCCTTGAAATGCGTACGTACCGTTACAAGGGACACTCTATGTCTGATCCGCAAAAATACCGCACCAAAGAAGAATTGGAAAGTTATAAAGCCAAAGACCCCATCGAACTTACCAAACATATCATCGAATCGGAAGGGTATGCGGATGAAAAATGGTTCGAAGAAATTGATGCGAAGGTAAAAGCCGAGGTTGAGGCCTCTGTAAAGTTTGCAGAAGAATCGCCATTGCCCGAACCATCTGAGCTTTATACAGATGTGTATGTGCAAAAAGACTATCCTTATATTAAGGACTAACCAATTTATTAAATCGAATTAAAAGTACTATTGATCAACTAATATATGGCCGAAGTAGTTAAAATGCCAAAAATGAGCGATACCATGACCGAAGGGGTGTTGGCTAAATGGCATAAAAAAGTTGGTGATAAAGTAAAATCGGGCGATGTATTAGCCGAGATTGAAACTGATAAAGCCACCATGGATTTTGAATCGTACCAGGATGGCACTTTACTTTACATCGGTGTGGAGGAAGGCAAGGCTGTTCCGGTTGATGCGCTGATTGCCGTAATTGGTAAAGAAGGCGAAGATTATAAAACTGCAATTGATGCCGCCGCCGCAGAAGCGCCTAAAGCAGAAGAAGTTGTAACTGAAGCGAAGGAAGAAGCCCCGAAAGTTACCGAAGATAAAAAACCTCAGGAAGCTGTTCCGGTTAAACCAAAGGTTGATAAGGCGAGCATACCCGCAACGGTTATCCGCATGCCTGCCTTAAGTGATACCATGACGGAAGGCGTGATCAATAAATGGAACTTTAAAGTTGGAGATACGGTAAAATCTGACGATTCCCTCGCCGATGTAGAAACCGACAAAGCCACCATGGAAGTGGTTGGATACGAAGCAGGCACTTTATTATATATCGGCCCGAAAGAGGGTGAAGCAGCTCCGGTAAATGGCATCATTGCCATTGTTGGTAAAGCAGGAACCGATATTACGCCGTTATTATCTGATGATGAGCCTGCAACTGCTGCCAAAGTAGAAGAAACACCTGCTGCCGAAGCAAAAGCCACGGAAACAGAATCGGACAACCCGGCTGACGCAACTTCGACAGATGACAGTCGTGTGAAGGCATCGCCGTTAGCGCGTAAGATAGCCAAGGAAAAAGGCATTAATCTTAATGACATAAAAGGATCAGCCGAAGGCGGCCGTATTATTAAGAAAGATGTTGAAAGTTATGTTCCCTCGGCAAAACCAGCAGCCGTTGAAAGCGCCCCTGCAAAGGAAACTGCAAGCGCTGCTCCGCAACCGGTTGCTCCTGCCGCGCAGGCCATTACCCTCCCGGCATACACAGGCGAAGAGAAATTTACCGAGAAACCGGTTAGCCAGATGCGCAAAGCTATCAGCAGGCGTTTATCCGAAAGCCTGTTTACTGCGCCGCATTTTTATGTAACCATGAGCATTGATATGGACGAGTCGATAAAGGCACGTACCCGTATTAACGAAGTGGCACCGGTTAAAATATCGTTCAACGATTTTGTATTGAAGGCTTGCGCAGTTGCTTTAAAACAGCACCCTGCTATAAACTCTTCTTTCCAGGGTGATAAGATCCGCTTTAATGAGCACGTACACATCGGTGTTGCGGTAGCCGTTGACGAAGGTTTGTTGGTGCCTGTTATAAAATTTGCCGACGGTAAATCGATGAGCCGCATCAGCGCCGAGGTAAAAGACTTTGCCGGAAAAGCAAAAGCTAAAAAATTACAGCCAAACGAAATGGAAGGCTCAACCTTTACGATATCAAACCTGGGCATGTTCGGCGTTGACGAATTTACCGCCATTATCAATACGCCAAATGCCTGTATCCTTGCCGTTAGCGGCATACAACAGGTTCCGGTTGTTAAAAACGGAGCAGTAGTGCCCGGCAACGTGATGAAGGTAACATTAAGCTGCGATCATAGGGTTGTAGATGGTGCGTCAGGCGCTGCATTCCTGCAAACTTTAAAATCACTGCTGGAAGAACC
>CAZZUU010000373.1:0-4240 GCA_964657275.1 uncultured Mucilaginibacter sp.
CGACACGAACCAATAACGAGTTGCTCGATTTGGCGAATGTTTATATACGCTCGTCATTCACTTCGGTGCCCGGCCTGGTTTCCCCTGCACCTTTTGGGGGGAATACCCGTACAGTTGTTATAAAGGTAAACCCCGAACTATTACGGGCCCATAATTTAACGCCGGATCAGATAGTTGCCGCTTTGCGCGATAATAACCAAAACACGCCCGCTGGAAACGTGCGCATCGGCGATTATAACTACCTCGCTCCGGCTAACACTTCTATTACAGCAATAAAAGATTTTGGTAACATTCCCCTGTTTAAGGATGGTATCCAAACTGTTTTTATGCGTGATGTTGCCACGATTGAGGATGGCGCGGATATCACCACCAGTTACGCATTGGTTAATGGCAAGCGGTCAGTGTACCTGCCCATCACCAAATCGGCAGATGCTTCTACCTGGGAAGTAGTACAGAACCTGAAAAAAGCTATTCCGCGTTTCCAGGCATTATTGCCCGAAGATGTAAAATTGTCTTATGTATTTGATCAGTCGGTATATGTAATTAATGCAGTAAAAAGTTTGGCAGAAGAAGGCGCCATCGGTGCGGTGCTTACCGGTTTAATGGTTTTGCTTTTTTTGGGTGATAAGCGCGGCGCGCTTATTGTAATATTAACTATCCCAACTTGTATTATTTCCGGTATATTTTTTCTGTCGCTTTTTCATCAAACTATCAACATCATGACGTTGAGCGGTCTTTCGCTGGCGATTGGTATTTTGGTTGATGAATCTACCGTAACTATCGAAAATATCCACCAGCATTTTGATATGGGCAAGCCAAAGGCATTGGCTATTTGGGATGCGTGTAAAGAAATTGCTTTCCCCAAATTGCTAATACTTTTTTGTATCCTGGCTGTATTTGCGCCTGCTTTTACCATGAAGGGCATTCCGGGGGCGTTGTTCCTGCCATTAGCGCTCGCCATCGGGTTTTCTATGATCACCTCCTATTTGTTAGCGCAAACCTTCGTGCCCATTATGGCTAATTGGATAATGAAAAATGAGCATGAAGATAAAAGCCATGCCGATGGGTTTGCGTTGGAAGATGAAGGCGATCAATGGGAGCAAAAGGAGCTTGCTATAAAAAATGCGATGGAAGGTAAAGCAACCAGCCGTTTCGACAAGTTCAGGCTCCGTTACCTGCGTTTCATCGACCGTATGCTACCCAATCGTAAGTGGATTGTTCTTATTTACGGTATCGGGGCATGTGCGCTGGCATTTTTGCTATTTAACATAATTGGTCGGGATGTACTGCCAAAAGTTAATTCGGGTACTTTCCAGGTGCGGCTACGGGCACCTGATGGTACGCGACTTGAGCGTACGGAGCTGATAACCATTAATGCTACTCATGTGCTGGATAGCTTGGTTGGGCGGCAAAACATACAGGTTACTTCGGCAATGGTTGGCCAGCACCCGGGGCAGTTTTCAACCAGCCCGATATACTTGTTTATGGCAGGGCCGCAGGAGGCAGTTTTACAGGTAAACCTTCGGGAAGGCTACAAAGTAAATCTCGACGATTTGAAAGAACGTTTCCGTCATGCGATGCGAAAAGCGCAGCCAACCGTAAACCTTTCATTTGAACCGATTGAACTTACCGATAAAATTTTGAGCCAGGGTTCGCCAACGCCTATTGAAGTAGCTGTTTTAAGTAAAAACAAAGCGCAAAATGTGAAATGGGCCTTTAAGGTACTGGATAAATTAAAGCAAATAGATTATCTGCGCGATGTTCAAATAGGCCAATCTTTTAAATATCCTTCTATTAATATTAATATCGACCGCGTACGCGCGGCGGAGTTGGGAGCAAGTATAAACGACATATCACGCTCACTGGTAGCCGCCACTTCGTCATCGCGGTACACCGAAAAGAACGTGTGGCTCGACCCTAAAGTTGGTTTAAGCTACGCAGTACAGGTTGAAGTTCCGGAATATCAAATGTCGAGTATTAACGATGTAAAGGAAATCCCCGTTGTCGCTAACCAGCCACGTCCAACCTTAAGCGATGTTGCTGATGTAACGGCAGGAACAACTAATGGCGAAAACGACGATATTGGTTCTATACCGATGCTATCGGTTACGGCCAATCTTAATCATAAGGATTTGGGAACAGCAACCGACGATGTGCAGAAGGCAATACAATCGCTTGGTAAATTGCCTCGCGGGTTAACCATCACAACCCGCGGATTGAGCCAAACATTAACTGATACCCTCGATAGCCTGCAAACCGGGTTATTGGTTGCTGTGATCGTTATTTTTTTAATGCTTGCTGCAAACTTTCAATCGTTCAAAATGTCATTTGTTGTATTATCGACGGTACCTGCGGTATTATTTGGTTCGCTATTGCTTGTTAAATTAACCGGTGCAACATTGAACCTGCAATCGTATATGGGTATGATTATGTCAGTAGGTGTATCTATATCAAACTCCGTTTTGCTGATCACCAATGCCGAAGAACTCCGCAAGCATAATGGCAATGCCCTTAAATCTGCACGCGAAGCTGCAGCCTTACGTGTAAGGCCGATTTTAATGACAAGCCTGGCGATGATTGTGGGAATGATCCCCATGGCCTCCGGGTTAGGCGATGGGGGCGATCAAACCTCACCACTGGGCCGCGCTGTAATTGGGGGCTTAATGGCCTCAACTTTTGCGGCGTTGCTTATTTTACCTCTTGTTTTTGCATGGGTACAAGGCAACGCTACTACCGATTCTGTTTCATTAGATCCTGAAGATAAAGAAAGTAAATTTTATGTTCCACTGCATCATCAAAAATAAACCGGGCACTTTAATAGCGATTTTAGCTATCGGCGCAAGCCTGCTAATCTCTTGTAATTCCGATAAAAAGGAAAAAGAAGAACAGGCGCAAACTGTTAAGCAGGAAAATGCTGTTGACACGCCTTCGGTAGTGTTGGTGCCGGTTAATAAGGGTAAATTAAGCAGCACTATAGCTGTGCCGGGCGAATTGTTGCCCTATCAGCAGGTGGATTTATATGCCAAGGTAAATAGCTATGTGAAAACCCTATCGGTTGATATTGGTTCGGAGGTGCACACAGGCCAATTGTTAATTACATTAGAGGCCCCTGAAATTAATTCACAGCTTGCCGAGGCGCAATCAAAGATCAAACAGCAGGAGGCAGTTTATTACGCAAGTAAAGCGACTTACGACAGGCTCTATAACACCAGCAAAACTCCCGGAACCGTTTCAGAAAACGACCTGGAGCAGGCCGAAGCAAAGAAAAACTCCGACCTCGCGAATGTGGAGGCGGCTAAATCATCTTATAAAGAAGTTGCTGCAAATCTCAATTACCTGGAGATACGGGCGCCGTTTGACGGCGTGATCACGTCGCGCAATGTTAACCAGGGCGCCTACGTTGGCCCCGGCGGCAAAAGCACTGATCCGCTTTTAGTATTGCAGGATCAAAAGAGGCTGCGGTTGGTGGTTTCGGTGCCCGAAATTTACACCGGCGGTTTAAGCGGAAAAGACAACGTGGATTTTACGGTTCAGGCCCTGCCGAATCAAAAATTTACCGCGAAGGTTAAGCGGCTTGCAGGTGCGCTGGACGAAAAGTTACGATCCGAACGTTTAGAAATGGACGTTTTTAATAAAGATAAAAAATTACTGCCCCACATGTTCGCTGAAGTTAATGTGCCATTGCCTTCGCGGGATAGTGCGTTTATCGTACCTAAAACTGCGGTGGTGACTTCTACCGAAAAGGTGTTTATAGTAAAGGTAGTTAATCACCGTGCCAGGTGGGTGGATGTGAAAAAGGGCTTTCAATCTGGCGATATGATGGAAGTTTACGGTAAGTTAGAATCAGGTGACCAGGTTGTGAAACAGGCAACCGACGAGATAAGGGATGGATCGGTGGTTAGGGAGTAGTGGTTGGTTGATTGGGTTGGGTTTATTAGGTTCTCGAAACGCTCCCTGGTGGATTGAGTTGGATGTAACGTGCTACGGTTTATATACAGGGCCGTATAATAACAGGGATACAACTTCGCAATTATAAATCAGATTAGTCAAAGGCAGGCCACTGAAAGGCCTTTTGAGGACTAAAAGCACTGCAAATCAAGGTATCTGCGATAAATGTTCTAAAGTAAAACGCCAATTAAAGGTGGCGTTTTACTTTAGTTTATATATTTTTTTACCAACGGCCGCCGCCACCGCCGCCGCCGCCGCGGTTGCTATCTTTATTGTAGCCGCCGCCACCACC
>CAZZUU010000374.1:0-4234 GCA_964657275.1 uncultured Mucilaginibacter sp.
CAATCTCCTGCAGCAATTTAAGGCTATCCACCGATTGTATCATCGTGATAAACGGCGCTATATATTTTACTTTATTGCTTTGCAAATGGCCTATTAAGTGCCATTGTATATCTTTTGGCAGTCGCTCGTACTTTTCTAACAGCTCCTGGACCATGTTTTCACCAAATAATCGCTGGCCTGCATCATAGGCTTGCTGCACATCTTCCGCAGGTTTTGTTTTCGAAACAGCAATTAATTTTACATTTATAAGTTTAGTTTCTTTGATTAAGCTGTTGATATTATCGGTAATGCTCATTTATCAGTAATTTTGTACAGTTATAGACCGCTAAATTACAGAATGCTTAAATATATCATCTTGTTTTTCTCCCTGTCAATTTTTTTATTTTCCTGTAAGGAGAAAAAAGATCCGGCTTCCATTATCGATCATAACCGTATGATCAACCTGTTAACCGACGTGCATATAACTGACGGAAGCCTCCAGGTTTATATAAATCCCGATAGTTTATACAAGTACGGCACAGCAAAGTATGTTGCCTTGTTTAAAACCTATCATACAGACTCCGTTCAGTTCAGAAAAAGTTTAATTTATTATTCAACCAAGCCGGATGAGCTATTGACCATGTATGATCAGATATTGAAGAATCTGAACAGCAAAAAAGACTCACTGGAAAAGGTACAAGAAAGACAGAACCATGGTTTACCCAAAAAATAGTGTTGATAAGCTGGGTTTTACCGAGGTAAAGGAATTAATAAAAGCACATTGCCTGAGCGTAATGGGGCAGGAAATGGTGGACAGGATACAGGTAATGCATAATTACGATCAGATCCGCAAATTTTTGAGCCAGGCCGGCGAATTCAAAAATATATTGGAAAATGATGCCGCACTGCCGATTCATCATTTTTTTGATATAAAAACCCTCGCAAACAAGGCGCGAATAGAAGGTGTTTTTTTAAGTGAGGAAGAGTTTTACCAGGTACAGGCATCACTAACTACGGTATTTGCAGTTATTGCCTACTTTAACGAGCGCGAAGGCCAATATCCAAATCTGGAGGCTTTATTTGAGCATTTACCGATTGAGAAAGCTATCCTCAAAAAAATAGACGCCGTTATTGATCAAAAAGGGAAGATAAGGCCTAATGCCTCGCGTGAATTAGCTGATATCACTTCGGGAATAGCAAAGGCCGAGCAGGAAGCCCGGAAAAAAATAGACCAGGTATTTAAGAGTGCTTCATCAAACGGATGGACTGCCGACGGCTCGCTAACCGTGCGCGACGGCCGCTTGTGCATTCCGCTGCTGGCCGAAAATAAGCGCAAGCTTAAAGGTTTTATTCATGATGAATCGTCATCCGGTCAAACCGTCTATATGGAACCTGAAGAAGTGTTTACGCTCAACAACCGCATCCGCGATCTTGAGTTTGAGCGCAGGCGCGAGATTGTAAAGATATTAACCTTTTTAACAGACGAACTAAGGCCGTATACACCATTGCTGTTATCATACCATTCGCTATTAACCAAGCTTGATTTTGTGCGGGCCAAGGCGCTGTTTGCGATTGACATTGAAGCCGAAATGCCCATAGTTGTAAATGAAGCGAAACTCAAATTATTCAATGCACGGCATCCGCTATTATTCCTGAATTTTAAAAAGGAAAAGAAGACAGTCGTTCCGTTAAATGTACAGATTGATGAACATATGCGGATCATCGTGGTATCTGGGCCTAATGCAGGCGGTAAGTCGGTTTGTATGAAAACCGTTGGCTTGTTACAGATGATGGTGCAGGCGGGTTTATTGATACCCGCCGATGAGGCCAGTGAAATAGGCGTGTTTAAGCAGCTATTTGTGGATATCGGCGATGATCAGTCTATTGAAAGTGATTTGAGTACGTATAGCGCCCACTTGTCAAAAATGAAGGAATTTGTAGAGCAGGCCAATGGCAAAACATTGATACTGATCGATGAGTTTGGTACCGGAACCGATCCCCAGTTTGGCGGCCCGATAGCCGAAGCGGTACTTGAATCACTGAACCATAAAAAGGTGAAAGGCATGGTTACAACGCATTATTCAAACCTCAAAATTTTTGCCAGCCACACCGAAGGGCTCGAAAATGCGTCGATGTTATTTAATAATGTGGAGATGAAGCCATTGTACCGCCTGGAAGTTGGAAAGCCCGGCAGCTCGTATGCTTTTGAGATTGCCCAAAAAATTGGCTTGCCACAAAATGTGCTCAATCTTGCCAAAAATAAGATCAGCGCCGGACAAAAAAAGGTGGATACCTTATTGGTTGACCTCGAACGCGAAAAAAAGGAAATATTCGATACCAAATTAAAACTCGACAAACAGCAGCGACAGGTTAACGCACTATTGGCCGAAAATGAAAAGCTGAAAAGCTATCTCGAAGAAAATAAAAAGGCATTGATAAAAGATGCGAAAGAAGAAGCAAAAAACATCATTCTAAACGCCAATAAGCTGATTGAGAATACTATATCAGACATTAAAAGCAGTAATGCCGATAAAGAAAAAACCCGCAGCCTGCGTGAAAATTTAAATGTCGAACTTCAAAAAAATACAATTAAACCAATTGTTGTTAAGCCTTCGGCAGATGAAGAGGAGCTAAAGCCGGGTGATTGGGTAAAGCTTGCCGATAGCGAAACAACCGGCCAGGTTATCGAACTGATAAAGGACAATGTGGTTATCGCTATAGGCGATCTGCGTACAGTGGCTAAAAGAAAACGGGTGGTAAAAGTAGCAAAATCAACTGTTCCAAAGGACTTAAGAAAAAGCTTCAACAGCCACACCAGCGACATGGCTAACTTTAGTCCGGAGATTGATGTGCGGGGGATGCGCACAGAGGATGCCTTAAGCCATATCGAACGGTTATTTGACCGAGCATTAATGATGGGTTTTGGTAACTTAAAGATCATTCACGGCAAAGGCGATGGCATATTGCGCAAAATGATAAGACAATACCTCAAAAAATACGACCAGGTTGACCGTATGGAAGATGAACATGCAGACAGGGGCGGAGATGGTATTACTTATGTATATTTGAAGTAACAAACCAAATAAAATCCATAAATTTCAATCCATGCGATCTAAATATTTTTTCATTGGCTTGTGTATAATAGCCAGCCTCAGGTGCACTGCACAAACCATTATCAAAAGTAACGATCACCACATCCGTTACTCCGGCCGTATTGCCATGACAGATTCTACCGCCGAGTTATCATGGTCGGCCAATTCAATTACTATTGATTTTTACGGAACCGGCATCAGTGCATGGTTAAAAGATGAGCGGTCTGATAATAATTATAATATCATTGTAGATGGCAAGGTGATCAGCGTTTTACACCCGGAACAAATAAAAAAGGAATACAGGTTGGTAAGCGGTTTGCCTGATGGCAAGCACACGCTGGAATTATTTAAACGTACCGAATGGGCGATGGGTAAAACCTGGTTCTACCAGTTTATGCTGGCAAAGGGCGGTAAGGTTTTGGCTGCTCCGGTCGAAAAAAAGCGCAAAATGGAGTTCTTTGGTAATTCAATTACCTGCGGTTATGCAGATATAGACACTACCGGGAAGGACAGGGGTACGAGCACTTATGAGGATGGCTATCGCAGTTATGCGGCTTTAACCGCCAGGCATTTTGATGCGGAGTTTTACAATACCTCAAAAAGCGGTATAGGTATCACCATCAGTTGGTTCCCGCTCATCATGAAGGAAATGTACGATAGGCTTGACGCGACTGATCCCTACAGCAAATGGAATTTTTCGAAATATACCCCCGACCTGGTAGTTATAAATCTTTTTCAAAACGATTCATGGCTGGTTAATATGCCTGAAAATGCCCAGTTTAAGGCCAAATTCGGCACAACCAAGCCAACACCAGACTTTCTTATAGAGGCTTACCGCGATTTTGTAAAAAAAGTTCGCGTTAAGTATCCCAAAGCACAAATCATATGCATATTGGGTAGCATGGATGCTACTAAAGAAGGTTCGCCGTGGCCGGGATATATCGAAAAGGCAGTTGCTGCCTTAAATGATAACAAGATACACACCCACACTATCCCTTATAAAGGAACTCCGGGACACCCGAGCGTTAAAGAACAACAGGCAATGGCCGATAACTTAATAGACTATATCGGGAAGAATATCAGTTGGTAATGATTCGCCTATTTCACAAAAAAAACAGGAGCGCAAAACGCTCCTGTTTTTTTTGTATTTAAATCGGATGGTT
>CAZZUU010000375.1:0-4217 GCA_964657275.1 uncultured Mucilaginibacter sp.
CTTTTCTTCTTTTCTTTTTGAAGATGATCACTTTATCACCCTTTAAATGAGACACTATCTTAGCAGATACTTTAGCGCTTTTTAAATCAGAACCTAATTTAAATTTACCTTCGTTTTCAGCTAACAATACGTTGTCAAATTCAATACTAGCGCCCTCATCACCCTGTAACCTGTGTACAAAGATCTGCTGGTCTTTTGCAACTTTAAATTGCTGTCCGGCTATACTTACTATTGCGTACATTGTTTGTTAATTATGTTTTTAAAATTCGAGGTGCAAATATAGGATATTATTTTAATTAAATCAACGTTATTAAATTACCTTTTGCATAATGCATTTAATGCCTCGGTATATTCAGGTGTAATTGGTTTGCCGCCTAATTTCATACATTCATCATAAAATTTGCGGGCGTTTAGGCAGTCCTTTTCGTAATAATAAGCAGCGGACAATTTAAACAGTGTGTTTTGGTTGTTCGGATCAATTTTATACGACCGGGTAAACAAGTCGATAGCTTTAGTCAGATAATTTGGATCATGCTTATTTATGTAAAAATCCATGTAGATAGTTGCCTTATCGGTGAGGAGATTTGGACTGTTGGGATTAATTAAAAGTCCCTTTTCTAATTGTTTTGAGGCCTGTTGCTCATCATTAAAATAAAAGTAAACCGAGCCGAACCCCCAGTAAGCGTCTTCATTTTTAGGATCAAGCAGCCATGCCTGGTTAAAACGGCGCATTGCGGTTACTAAATCTCCTTTGTATAAATAGGTAAAACCAAGCATTACCATATCTTCAGATCCTTTTCTGGCAGTGGTATCCTGTTTTAATACGAAATCAATAAATTTTTTATCCTCGGCAATTTCTTGCTGCGATTTTACCACGTTGCCGTATTCGGGCTGCAAATTAATTTCAGTTTTAGCCCGTTCCTTAAATTCAGTATAAGTTATTTGCTGCGCGATTGTCAGTGACGAAAAAAAAGAGAAAATCAGGATAAACAGGTATTTCATATGCTATTTCTTCTGCCTTGCCTGGGCTTCGTTTAAAGCAGCCTGAATTTCTTTGATCAAAGTCATGTTGGCGTCCACCAGTTTCTGTGGGCCCGCATAGTTTGCGTCAAACACCACTCTTTTGCTTTTATGCAGGTAATTAAAAGTAAGGATATAACGCGGCGGCTTAACACCTCCACGCGTGGTAGTATCATTACTACGTTCATCAGAAGGAAAATCCCAGAAACCCAGGTCACTTGCTTTATGGTGCAGATCCAGCAACTCGTTATTATTTAAAAACAGTTGAACTTTTACAAGGGAGTCGTGCTTATTGAGGTATTGATATTTTCCGCTTTTTGAATCGTATTTATTTACAAGGCTGTCGCCTGTACCGTATTGAAATTCAATAGATTTAAACTCCTTGAACTTATATGGGGCATCCTTCAGTACCATTCCATAGTAATAAATGCAATATATCCCGAACGGTACGAATATACTCAGGTACAGAAATATCTTTTTGGCTCTTGGCGACATGGGCAATTATATTTTAGCCCGCAAAACTACAATTTTTCTACCACCACGGCGGTGCCATAAGCCAAAACTTCTGTTACGCCCTGCATAACGTCATTGGCATCATAACGCATATTTATCACCGCATTGGCGCCATGTTCCTGCGCATGCAGTATCATCAAATCGTATGCCTCCTGCCGGGCGGTTTCGCAGAGATCAGTGTAAATAGTGTTTTGCCCGCCTACAAGCGTTTGCAAACCGCCCAATATGTTTCCGCCAAGCCCTCGTGAGCGTACCGTTATTCCTCTTATAATGCCTAAATGCTGGGTTACTTTATAACCTTCTAAATAAGTGCTGGTTGTTACTATCATTATTTTCGGTTTGAGATTTAAATATATGTTTTTATTAAGATGCCGACGAATCTGAATTGTTACTTTTAATTTGAAGGTGGGTTGATTTGAAGATTTAAAATATAGAGTGGGAATGCGGGCACGCGGGCCAAATTATTTTGAAGCTGTGGTATCTTTCTTCAATAGCCAGCTTTCCAGTTCGTTATGATCTTTCAGGTCGTTGATCAAAACGGGGTCGGCGGCTTTATTGATGACCTGCATTTTTGCGCAGGGTGACAAACTGATCAATATAGTTTTACCTGATGTCCATTTTAAAGCATAAACCGGCGAAAATTCGCATGAGCGGTGGTTATCGCCTTTGATAATTAGTGAGTCGGACGATAAAATTTGAGCTATTTTAATCGTATCGCTATCGCTTAAACGATGCGATGAGAGTACTTCGTAATCACTAATGTACTTTTTACCAGGTTTATAATCGGTCGACCGAACGGGCATACCCGAGATACGGGAAAGCGAAACCTCGTTTTTTTTTGTATCACCCATTTTAAATATGGAACAACCAACGGTGCAAAACCCAATCAATGCGATATAAATTAAAGCTTTTTTCATTGGTTTGCCAGTTCAGATGAAACGTAATATTCGCCGTGCTGCACCGTACAGTTACTACATGTGTTCTGTGATTTATAGGTTGCTTTGTTAATGGTGGAGATAAGGATATTTTTCCAGCTTGGCGCCCCCGAAAACTTGCCTAACTCGGAGTGCAGCGACTCGAAGAAACTACAGGTAAAAAAGCCCCCGTCATAACTGTTTGTCCATGAAACCTCGCCGGGACTTGCCGCAACAGACATCATGTTACCTCTTGAATACAGAAACAGGCTTTTTAGTTTATCGATATCGGGATAAAAGTTAGACTGCAAGGTATTAGATCCCTGGAAAGTAACCTGGTTAACGCCTATGTTACTGTTACAAAGATCGCCTAATACCATATTTAACCTGGCTCCCTTTGCCACTATTTTTGAGTAAACATCATCCAGGCTGATTGATGTAAATGGCTGATAATTTGAATAACGCATTGACATACATGGCCATGAGCTTTTCTGGTCGTCCCACCTGAACCCGTGCCCACGGTAAAAAAACATAACAATATCATCACTGGAGGGCGACAGGGCATTAATAGCATCCAGCACATTGGCACTGCTAAAATCCGTACCGTATATGATGTGGTCCTCCACTCCGATATTTAATGCGTTGGCAATATCATGCATTTCTGTAACCAACTTCTTTCTATCTACCTCGCAGCCGTTGCCTATACTGTTATCGAGCGTGTTTGCCACAATGACCAGGTACAATTTTACGCTGCTGTTATTGTTATAAGCAACCGGATTTTTGGGTGCATCCATCAGCGAAAGCAGGGCCGTGTAATTATGTTCGCTCTTATCGTAAAAATCGTAGATGTATGCCTCTGAAAAATCAACCTTGGGGTCAAGTTTTCGCCATACTGCCGGGCGCATCAAATCAGCAAGGTTGCTTTTTTGCAGGTCGGATTCATCGTAAACATATAGATTTTTAAAATGGTTGGCTTCGTCCAGGTCGGTAAACAAAAATTTGTCGGCAGAGTATAGTGGCCCTGCCGCCGCATTATAAACTACATGCGCGTCTTTTCCCTCTATCAAGTAATAATTGCGGCCGGTACTTGCCGTAAAATACCGCCCCGTACATTTGTATTCGGCAACTTTATAAACCCCATTTGCTTTGTATTTTATTCGCATCAAAGCGTCATTATCACTGTTATATATTAAAAACCCGAGATAGTTAACACCATCGTGACCAGTCCATTTAACCTCATAAAAATTTTGGCTGAAACAAATTTTCACTGAACAGGAAAATAAAAGCAGCAGAAAAAGTATCTTAACTTTCATGACCGTAAAATATATTGCACTTTAAATTTATCAATTTTCCGGGCATTTCCCGGATCAGGCAGCGGTGAAGTGTAACATGCCAATACGTAATAAAAATAAAGTAAATATTTAGAATTTACCAAATAAAATACAATTAGATTTTCCCCTGATGTTAAATATTATTGGGTTTCAATTCACTAATTACTAATAAGATAGCATTTTAACTTAAAGTAAATATCTATATTCAAAACAGGCCAGCTAAAATATTAAAAAGTCAATTTTGTGCGTATCTTGAACCCCAATAACCATCGTGCTGCAAAACAGGGTTGATCCGCTTGGTAATATTATAAAAACTAGCGCGCGTGGTGCGTGGATGGGAAACCGTGGCGTAATCCACAGTCCCGCACAACAGATATTGCGCCCTTTTAAGTTAAAGGCCTGGCTGATATGTGAGCTTGAATTCAGGGGCCGAAAACGA
>CAZZUU010000376.1:0-4217 GCA_964657275.1 uncultured Mucilaginibacter sp.
CGTAGATGGCCAACGGTTCCCATCAGCATACTAGAAGCTATATACCTAGCACGTCTGTGTTCGGAATCATGTTGGTTATATTGGTCATGGGGATCTTTCGGGAGTGGCGACGGAGGGGCAAAAAAGCATGCTGGTGAGAATGCGGTGCTGGTACAATCCTTTTGAGCTCCGAAAAGAACGTGGGTATAATACCGCTGGGGGCGTTGCGATGGAAGGGTGGTGAAATTTCCAGGACGTCGTCCGTGCTTTTCAAGAAGGGTATATGTCGAGTCCCGGGTAGTGTGGAAGAAACGGTTTATGTGCACTTCAGCCGGGAGTTGGAATAAACTATCTTCCGTACTGTCAGAGTTGTCCTTACAATGGCATCAGATTGCCCGTGAGCAAAATCGTACATTGGGTAAATACACCATTTATCTCCTGTACGGTGATGGTGCGCATGTTTGATGCGGTACATCAGCGGATCGCGCAGGTGCATATTTGGCGAAGCAAGATCAACCTTCGCCCGCAAAACTTTAGCGCCATCAGGGTACTTGCCGGCTTTCATTTCTTCAAACAGCAGCAGGTTTTCTTCAACACTCCGGCTACGGAATTCATTGGGTGTCCCAGGTTCCGTAGGTGTTCCTTTTTGCGCAGCTATTTGTTCTGCTGTGCTGTCATCAACATAAGCCAGGCCTTCTTTTATCAGGGTACCAGCAAAATCATAAAGCTGGTCAAAATAATCTGAAGCATACAGTTCGTTGGCCCAATCGAAACCCAACCATTTTACATCAGCCTTAATACTGTCAACATATTCGGTTTCTTCTTTGGTAGGATTGGTATCGTCAAAACGTAAGTTGGTTTTGCCGTTATATTTTTGTGCGAGTCCAAAATTCAGGCAGATGGATTTTGCGTGCCCGATGTGGAGATAACCATTAGGTTCAGGTGGGAAGCGCGTTAATATAGCACCGCCATTTTTACCCGCCTGTATATCCTCTTCAACTATTTCCTCTATAAAATTTAATGATCTTTCTTCGCTCATGGTATCAGTACAAGTGGCAAAAGTAATAAATTAGCCTTGCTTATGCTACCCCTTTTCTGCCCAAATAAAGCCCTGCCGTTGATGACGGAATTGTTGTAATTTAGCTTCAGTAAATTATGAGCAATACCTTTAATCGTCCTATTCGTGTTTTGGTTGCAAAAGTTGGGCTGGATGGGCACGACCGCGGCGCACGAATTATTGCCACCTCGCTGAGGGATGCCGGTATGGAAGTAATTTATACCGGCCTGCGCCAAACCCCCGAAATGGTGGTAAATACCGCTTTGCAGGAAGATGTGGATGCCATCGGTATTTCTATACTTTCGGGAGCACATATGACGGTTTTTCCAAAGATCATCAACCTGATAAAAGAAAAAGGGATGGACAACGTGCTGGTAACCGGCGGCGGTATAATCCCGCAGGATGATATGGATAAGTTAAAACAACTTGGCGTGGGTGAGCTTTTCCCCCCCGGTACAAGCACGGCAGATATTGTTCATTATATTACTGAATGGGTACATCGTAACCGAAATTTTTAAACCGAACGTTCATGTCATTCCAAAATTTATTAACCGAAAATAAAGGGCGCATTCAATACATTACCATCAATCGCGAAAGCAAACTAAATGCGCTTAATAAAGCCACATTGGCCGAACTGCACATCGCGTTTGAGAATGCTTTTAATAACCCCTTGGTTGGTGGTATCATTTTGACCGGCGCTGGTCAAAAGGCGTTTGCGGCAGGTGCCGACATTGCCGAGTTTGAGGGCATGAACGAAGCTGCAGGCCGCCAAATGGCAGAAAACGGGCGAAAATTTGTTTTTGATTTTATCGAGAACGGGAGCAAACCTGTAATTGCGGCAGTTAACGGCTTTGCTTTAGGCGGAGGATTGGAACTGGCCATGGCCTGCCATATCCGCATCGCCTCAGAGAATGCTAAAATGGGTTTGCCCGAGGTTTCGCTGGGGCTGATACCGGGCTACGGCGGCACACAGCGGTTGACACGCATTATTGGCAAAGGCAAAGCGCTGGAGCTGATAATGACTGCAGAAATGATTACAGCAGATGCGGGTCTCCAATCAGGGCTGATTAACCATGTCACCACCCAGCCTCACTTGCTGATTAAAGCTGAAGAAATATTAAATAAAATACTATTACGCGCACCATTGGCGTTAACCTATGCAATTGCCGCGGTTAACGCCGCGGAGAAGCCTGGTATTGATGGATTTGCAGTTGAAATTGAACATTTTTCTAAATGTTTCGGCTCAAACGACTTTAAAGAAGGCACTTCTGCATTTTTGCAACGACGAACGCCCGTTTTTAAAGGAAACTGAAGAATAAATTTATTTTACTGTTAGTTAAACATAACATTTAGGGGCGAAAAACCGTATGATTGGTTTAATCGTATAAATTGTTTTAAATCTTATAAATTAGCAGATTATATGCTCAAAAGGCATAATCTGATTATAAACAGTAACACCTGATATGAAAAAAATACTCATCATCGATGATGAAGTTAATGTTGCGTTATTGCTCTCAAAATTTTTAACGCGGAACGGCTTTGATGTAGTTACGGCATCAACCGGTACTATTGGCATGGAGTATCTTAAAAATGGCAACTTCGACCTTGTGCTCTGTGATTTCCGGCTTGAAGATACTGATGGCAGAGAAATGCTGAGGAACATCAAAACACAATATCCTAAAACCGGGGTAATTATCATCACCGGCTATTCTGATATTAAAATGGCTGTTGAGCTGATAAAAATGGGCGCCTATGATTATATCACCAAGCCGCTTTATCCCGATGAAATTTTAAATACCATCACCAAGGCTATTGAAACTCACTATGCATTGGTTGAAGACAACAGCGAAAGAAATACGCACGAAAAATCTGTAAGCAATACCAGTAAAGAAAATAAAAAACAGGCTTTCAATAATGAGTTTGTATTGGGCACCAGCCGTGCTTCCAAAGAATTATTACGCCAGATAGAGTTGGTTGCACCAACCAACTACAGCGTGATCATATTAGGCGAAAGCGGAACAGGTAAGGAGTCGGTAGCCAAAAGCATTCACCTTAACAGCCCGCGTTTCGATCAGCCGTTTGTGGCGATGGATTGCGGGTCGCTTACTAAAGAACTTGCCGCCAGTGAATTCTTCGGGCACGAAAAGGGCTCGTTCACCGGCGCTTTATATACCAAAATAGGCCATTTTGAAATGGCAAACGGCGGAACTTTGTTTTTGGACGAAGTAGGCAATCTATCTTACGAGATTCAAGCCGCTCTTTTAAGGACGGTACAAGAAAGAAAAGTAAAAAGAATAGGCAGCACTAAAGAAATAAGCCTTGATGTACGTATCATTATAGCCACCAACGAGAACTTGCAGGATGGAATTATAAAGGGAAAATTCAGGGAAGATTTATACCACCGCTTTAACGAGTTCAGTATTTATATACCACCACTGCGCGAGCGTGGAAATGATATTATGTTGCTTGCAGAGCATTTCCTAAAAATTGCCAACCACGAGCTGGGGCGTAACGTCGTATCTTTTTCGCCGGAAGTAACCGAGTGCTTTATGAACTATCGCTGGCAGGGAAACGTGCGCGAAATGAAAAACGTTGTTCGCCGTGCTACATTGCTTACCGAGGGAGAAGAAATTATGATGAAGGCTTTGCCGCTCGAAATTTCTAACTTTAAAATGCCGGTCTATGAACATGCTTATGTTCCTGAACCCCAATTGGAAATAAAAGAGAACAGGCACGACTTGAAAAATGCCGCCCTTGAAGCTGAATATGAAACCATTTTAAAGGTTTTAAGAGAGGTTAATTTCAATAAAACAAAGGCAGCCGAAGTATTGAATATCGACCGCAAAACGCTTTACAATAAAATGAAAGCCATCAATATCAAATGATATGGCAGATGCTGCAAATGATAATGTGAAACAACAAAAGAGTGACGCAGAAACCTTGCGGGTGCTAAAACACGATATTAAAAACCAGCTTTCAAATATTTACCTGGCCATAGAGCAGCTTCGTTACGACTTACCTGACGCGACAGAGGATTGCACTTTCTATATCGACTCCGTAGCTACCAGTGCTGCCAAAATAGATTCGTTGCTCAATAACACCGAATAAATCAAGTAGTTAATTATTCAATCGCTGTACTGAAATAATGTAACAGGCGTTAAAACTATTTAGCGTTTTTTTG
>CAZZUU010000377.1:0-4174 GCA_964657275.1 uncultured Mucilaginibacter sp.
TCGTTAATGAATTTGCAATACTAATGACCAGTGACCAGTGACTAATGACAATTTAAGCCTGCCCCATCGTGCCGCCAAAATTCATCGGGAAACCGGATGGCTCCTGTTGAATTTTAATGCGGCCGTTGCTGTTTTCAAATTTCTCAAGGTTGTCTTCTAATGCTGTTAACAGCCTTTTCGCATGCTCGGGTGTCAAAATTATCCTCGACTTCACCTTTGCCTTTGGTACGCCCGGCATAACCCTTATAAAATCAACCACAAACTCTGAGCTTGAGTGTGTAATAATCGCCAGGTTTGAATAAACACCTTCCGCAATTTCTTCAGAAAGCTCAATATTTAACTGATTTTCATTTTGCTCTTCCATACGTCTAAAATAGCAAAAGCCTTCCCATAATGGGAAGGCTTTATTAAATAATTTATTAATATATCAGCTTATGCTTCAACTTCTTCTGCTTTAGAAGCCATCAGGCGATCAAATTCTTCCTGTGAACCTACGCGGATATTTTCATATTCACGCAAACCGGTTCCTGAAGGAATAAGGTGACCTACGATCACATTCTCTTTCAAGCCAAGCATCAAATCCTTCTTACCTGCAATTGCTGCTTCGTTCAGTACCTTTGTGGTTTCCTGGAACGATGCCGCCGAGATAAACGATTTAGTACCTAATGAAGCACGGGTTATACCCTGCAGTATAGGGCTTGATGTTGCTGCGATAGCGTCCCTAACCTCTGCCAATTTTAAATCTTTACGTTTTAAAATTGAGTTTTCATCTCTCAGCTTTCTTACCGAAATAATCTGGCCTGATTTCAGCGAAGCTGAATCGCCCGGATCTGTAACTACCTTTTTATCAAAGATGTCGTCATTCTCCAGCATGAAATCCCAGCTATCAACTGCTTCCCTTTCAAGGAAACGAGTGTCGCCGGCATCCTCAATAGCAACTTTCTGCATCATCTGGTGTACGATCACTTCAAAGTGTTTATCGTTGATCTTCACACCCTGTAAACGGTAAACTTCCTGTATACCATTTACCAGGTATTCCTGCACGGCGGCAGGGCCCTTAATAGCAAGTATATCAGCAGGTGATATCGAACCATCAGACAATGGCATACCAGCCTTCACAAAGTCGTTATCCTGTACAAGGATGTGTTTTGATAAAGGCACCAGGTATTTTTTAACCTGTCCGTCTTTTGATTCGATAGTGATCTCGCGGTTACCACGTTTCACACCACCTAAAGTTACCACACCGTCAATTTCAGTTACCACAGCCGGGTTTGATGGGTTACGTGCTTCAAACAATTCCGTTACACGAGGTAAACCACCGGTAATATCCCTGGTTTTTCCTGTTGAACGTGGTATTTTAGCAATAACCTGTCCGGTTTGTAGTTTTTCACCTTCGTCAACCGCAATGTGCGCACCAACCGGAATGTTATAACCTTTTATCACATTGCCTTTATTGTCAGCAACCTGGATAACCGGGTTTTTAGTTTTATCCCTGGTGTCGATAATTACCTTTTCGCGGTGACCTGTTTGTTCATCTGATTCTTCACGGAAAGTAATACCTTCCAAAACAGCTTCAAACTTGGCAGCACCAGCAAATTCAGATATAATTACCGCGTTGTATGGATCCCATGAACAAATACGGTCGCCTTTTTTAATCTTGGTGTTATCCTTAACATATAAGTATGAACCGTAAGGGATATTATTGGTAACAATTACCTTATTTGTCCCTTGTTCAACTATACGGAACTCACCTGAACGGCCTAAGACTACATCTACGATGCCTTCTTCAGTTTTGTATTCAACTGTACGTACATTTTCAAATTCGATAACACCTTCAAACCTTGCATTGATCTGTGATTCAGCAGCAATGTTTGAGGCGGTACCACCCACGTGGAATGTACGCAATGTTAACTGTGTTCCCGGCTCACCGATTGACTGTGCAGCAATTACACCAACAGCCTCGCCTTTTTGCACGCGTTTACCGCTTGCAAGGTTACGTCCGTAGCACAATGCACACACACCCCTCTTGCTTTCGCAGGTTAATACCGAACGTATTTCGATACCTTCCAAAGGTGAGTTTTCTATATTCTTACCAATCTCTTCAGTGATATCCTGGCCTGCATATACTAATAATTCATTAGTAATAGGGTCATGCACGTCATGCAAAGTTGTACGGCCCAAAATACGGTCGTACAATGGCTCAACAATATCCTCGTTATCTTTAAGGGCGGTTGTATATATACCTCTTAAAGTTCCGCAATCTACTTCACCAACTATCATATCCTGCGCCACATCATGCAAACGACGGGTTAGGTAACCAGCATCCGCAGTTTTCAAAGCAGTATCGGCCAAACCTTTACGTGCACCGTGGGTAGATATAAAGTATTCTAATACTGATAAACCTTCTTTAAAGTTCGACAGAATCGGGTTTTCGATAATTTCACCGCCCGAACCTGATTTTTGAGGCTTGGCCATCAAACCACGCATACCGGCTAACTGACGGATCTGTTCTTTAGAACCACGCGCTCCTGAATCCAGCATCATGTACACTGAATTAAAGCCCTGGTTGTCAGTCGACAGGATTTCCATCACATTCGCGGTTAAGCGGTTGTTGATACGGGTCCAGATATCGATGATCTGGTTGTAACGCTCATTGTTAGTGATGAAACCCATGTTATAGTTACCCATTACATCTTCAACCTGTTTAGAGGCTGTTTGAATTAGTGTAACTTTTTCGGCAGGGATATTAATATCCTTCAGGTTAAATGATAAACCACCCTGGAATGCCATTTTAAAACCTAACTCCTTAATATCATCAAGGAACTGGGCAGCACGTGCCATACCGGTAATTTTCACCACTTCACCAATAATATCGCGTAACGATTTTTTGGTAAGCAATTCGTTGATATAACCTACTTCTTCAGGAACATGCTGATTAAATAACACACGCCCAACAGTAGTATCTATAATTTTACTTACGATAACGCCGTCTCTTTCCTTAATACTTACCTTAACTTTTATAAAGGCATGCAGATCAATCTTGCGCTCGTTGTAAGCAATAATCACTTCTTCCGGCGAGTAGAAAGTTAAACCTTCACCTTTTACAACACGTCCTTCGTCAGTTTTACGGCCTTTAGTTATGTAGTACAAACCAAGCACCATGTCCTGCGATGGAACGGTGATAGGTGTTCCGTTGGCCGGATTTAAGATATTGTGTGAAGCAAGCATTAAAACCTGGGCTTCCAAAATTGCTGCGTTACCAAGTGGTACGTGAACAGCCATCTGGTCACCGTCAAAATCCGCGTTAAAGGCGGTACAGGTTAACGGGTGCAACTGGATAGCTTTACCTTCAACCAATTTTGGCTGGAAAGCCTGGATACCTAAACGGTGCAGCGTTGGCGCACGGTTTAATAATACAGGGTGTCCTTTCAATACGTTTTCCAATATATCCCAAACTAACGGGTCTTTACGGTCAACTATTTTCTTGGCAGATTTTACAGTTTTAACTACACCGCGCTCAATCATCTTGCGGATGATAAACGGTTTGAATAACTCGGCTGCCATATCTTTTGGTAAACCGCATTCATGTAGTTTAAGGTTTGGCCCAACAACAATTACCGAACGTGCCGAATAATCCACACGTTTACCCAGCAAGTTTTGACGGAAACGGCCTTGTTTACCTTTCAAAATATCTGAAAGAGATTTCAATGCACGGTTACCTTCAGTTTTAACTGCGTTAACTTTACGTGAGTTATCAAATAACGAATCTACAGCTTCCTGCAACATACGTTTTTCGTTACGTAAAATTACTTCCGGTGCTTTTATCTCTATCAAACGTTTTAAACGGTTGTTACGAATAATTACACGACGGTATAAGTCATTTAAGTCAGAAGTCGCAAAACGACCACCTTCCAACGGCACTAACGGACGCAATTCAGGAGGTATAACCGGAACAATCTTTACGATCATCCACTCAGGGTTATTTTCGATCCTTGTTTTTGCATCACGGAAAGCCTCAACAACCTGTAAGCGTTTTAATGCTTCGTTTTTGCGTTGCTGCGAAGTTTCATTAGCCGCCTGGTGACGCAAGCTAAATGAAAGCTCGTCCAAATCAAGGCGCTTTAATAATTCTTCTAAAGCTTCAGCACCCATTTTGGCCACAAATTTTTGCGGG
>CAZZUU010000378.1:0-4150 GCA_964657275.1 uncultured Mucilaginibacter sp.
CCAGGGACCAAAAGATTATGAGTCTTCTACTCTAACCAACTGAGCTATAGGCGCAGTGTTTATTAGTTTGTACGGATAAATTTTTTTCCGTGTGCAAATGTAAAAAAAAGTTGAGCAGTATAAAATGAAAAGTGAAATAATCAAAAGGGGTACTTATGTGAATGCCGGTTAAAAGATTGATGCAGGCAGGTAACCGGGTTTGTTCGCTTGCTTGGTGATGGTCAGTATTAGCCGCAGCCGTATATACACGTTAGCAGAAAGAATTTTCACCGACCTTTTTCCCCGCCTTACCGACAAAAACCCCTCATACAACTAATTGGGGCACTTTTGCTGTAACGTATTTCGGTGGGTGCCGTCATATTGGTGTATTTAAAAACAATAAAACATTAATCAGCATCAAAATATTAGCATCATGAAAACTCAAATCGTAACCATATTCTCAGCACTTGTTTTAGTAGCCGGAATAGCAAACTCAACCCAGGCAGTAGCTGCCAAAAAACAAAATATCACCGTTTTAAACGATGTAACCGCCATCAACAAAATTGAAGTACACGGAAATGTGGAACTGTATATTTCTGACGGCGCAACCGACCAGGTAAAGGTGTACAACAAATATTACTCAGAAAGCGCCCTGGTACAAAACAGTAAAGGTGTTTTACGCATCACATCATACCAAACCGAAAAATTGGTGGTATGGGTTACCGCAAACGATCTTCGTTCAATTTCGGCCTATGATAATGCAGAAGTTAAATCGTTTGGAAGTATCTCTAAAATTGATTTCGACGTCGATTTGCATAACAACTCATCAGCCAAATTAAATTTAGACGCTTTTGCCGCAAATGTAACCATGACTGATCATGCAAAAGCCGATCTTACAGGATCAGCCAATGAGTTCAAATTAAACCGCAGCATAGCATCAAGTGTAAACGACTATAATTTCACTACTGTTAACTATACCGACAACAGGATGAAAGTGCAGGCTACAGTTACTGATGACCTTGCCAATCTATAAATACTCACTTGCAAAAGTTCAATCTATATGCAAATCAAGAGTCAAGATACAAGAGCCAAGAATCAAGACAGGAGGATAACCGTGAACGCTATGACCAGTTTCCTGATTCTCGGTTCTTGACTCTTGATTCGCATTACATAAAAAAAGAGGCACCATGTGCCCTCTTTTTTTATTTTTGACGTAACTTAAACCATTTATTAATAGTCCAATACCAAAAATTATGAAAAGGATAAAATTTACCATAGCTGTGCCACTTGTAGCGCTATTACTAGTGGGCCTATCATCATGTATATATCATTGTGTTCGTGGTTCCGGGAACCAGGCGACTGAAATTCGCAAAGTAAGCGATTTCAGCATGATCAAAATATCGGGCGGATTTAAGGTAGTTTTAAAACAGGACAGTTCATTATCCTTAAAAATTACCGCTGACGACAACTTGTTAAAATACGTCAAGACTGAGGTTGATGGTTCGAAGCTTCATATCTACACCAAAAGAAACATGTGCAATACCGGCGAAATGACCGTTTATGTGGGCGTTAAAAATCTCGAAGAAATAAAGGCATCGGGTGCTGTTGAAGTGGAAACAGACGGCAAGCTGAACACTAAAGATTTCCGTATCGATCTATCCGGCGCAACAAAAGTAACTATGGATATTAATGCTGCCAACGTAACAACAACCGGCAGCGGCGCAACAGAACTGAATTTGAAGGGGCAAGCTACATCCCACAATATCGACTTAAGCGGCAGTGGTAAAGTTTATGCGCTTAATTTTGTTGTAGGCACTTGTCAAATAAGCACCTCAGGCGTTGGCCACAGTGAGGTGAACGTTTTAAACACGCTTAATATCCATTCGAGCGGCGCATCTGATGTGCAATATCGCGGGAACCCCTCAAGTGTAACTAATGATAAATCGGGCGCATCATCGGTCGAAAAGGTTAATTAAGTTAGGAAATAATTAGATTATTGCTAAGTTTATTACCATAGAACTTACAAATGGGCATATTCCTTTATAAACTTTATGGAACTATTGCAGTGGCAGCAATAGTTATTATTTTTATTATCTATTCAAAGATCCGGAAAGGTTTAAAACGCGAAAGTTTGATGGAAGATTACAGATTGCGTATTCAAAACATGACTGATGATCAGCTAAAAGATGAAAAGCAATTATTAGCCTGTAAACTTAAACACCAATCGGATGTTGACGATGATATTTTGGGAGCAAACCCATCCTCTGATATTGACCAAATGTATAAAATTGCGCTAACTGAATTTAACAGAAGAAAGCTGGTAAGCTAATACCGCCGTTAATAAAAGACCAACTTTAATCAATTCATTTTTTACCGGATGATTTTGTGCTTGCCGACGCATATGTCGACACAACAGCAGCATTAAAAGCCAGCACTCGGTAATAGTAACGGGTATTGGCTTTTAATTTGGTGTCAGCGTAATTGACAACGTTCATACCTACGCTTGCAATTTTTGTCCAGGTAGAGTTATCCGTAGACCTTTCAATCACAAAACCGTCTTCCACATCAGCGTTATCCGTCCAATGAAGATCGATCCTCGTTTTGGACTTTGCTACTGCCTGTAAATCTGTGGGTGCTACTAAAACCGTAAGCAATTTGTTAACTTTGGGGTTTACTTCTATTATGATATCCCTATACTCATCAAATTGCCCCTTATTGTGTGATTGCAGCCCGAAAGCCGTTGCGATGTAAGGGATGTTAGTATCTTTAAAAACTGTAAACGCTACTGCCTGGCTTCCGATGGGTTGCGCCACTGCGGTGTAAGCCGAACCTGTTGCCGCGTCAACCAGTATTTCGCATCGCGCCCAATCGGTTTTATTAAAATCAGGTATAACGGGCGGCCAGCTAAAATAACCGTTACCGTTATTGTTTTTTCCCGGCCGGTAATCCCAGGTCCAGTTTTTAGGTAGCTGAAACTGTACGGCGCCCATCGCGTCAAGCTTAGGGTCAGGCCCGAAGATCAGTTGGCAGGGCCAGTGATCTTTCCCCTTTACTTGCCGCACACTAAAAATAATGCGATAAAATTTATAGGTATTATTAGTATAAATGAAACCCCTCGCACTACCCGTCATGGCGATTGCACTATCGGCAACTGTCCATCCATCCGCCGGCACTGCCCTCCAGCCGTTTAAAGTCTTACCGTCAAATAATGATGTGAAAACTGCGGGCGCATACTCCGCGCTTTTGGGCACCTGTGCCCAAACGGTATTAGCGAACCATACGGCAAAAAACAATGTTAGGAGATAAGATTTTCGTTTGATCATCTTTAATTTATATCAACGAGCGATGATAATATTTTCGAATGATAAAGTTGTATCGGGGAAATAAAAATGTGCGCAATCGTTGCCGTTAGTCCCGGTAACAAATCATGCCGCGCCTTGCGATTTATTTGGTATAATAAAAATCGCTCACTATTTCGTTAACATGAGCACCGGTACCATCAGTATAATTGGACTTGAAATCGGTGTGGAAATCCAGGTTTGATGTGGTTAAACGGTCTATCCCGATTGTGTGCAAAAGTATAACAGGAGGTGCTGCTACACCATACGCATAGCTAAACCATCCGGCAATACCCGGCTGCATAGTAAATACATTATTTGAATAACTATAGGTGCCAACAGAACTGGCATTTGACGAATTATTAAGGAGCGAAAGATTATTGGGTCTGTATACAGCTGCCGAACTGAAAGTATTATCCTTATTAAACTGAACGTTGGCGTGGGTAACATTGGAGGCGTTAAAAACAGTATCTGTATATACCTTATTATCAATAGTTAACACTACGTGCTGCTGCTGTAAATTCCAGTTACCTATAAGCGTAAATGCCGGAGGTGTACTATTATCTTTGGTGCATGAAAATAAACAACAACCTAAGAAAGCGAAAAGCAGCAGGGGATATTTATTTTTCATTTTTAAAGCATGTGAAATGGTTCGATATCAAATATTAATATAAAGTTAAGAAATTAAGTTTGACATATCCAAATTAAAGCGAGGCCCAAAGATGCCGGCAGGATGAAATTACTTAGATACGCTGAATTTCCATCCATCCGCAAAGCCCGAAAAATCAGTTTTTAGCCGGCGCGATACCAGGCGGAGTGAATCGTGGTCTCGT
>CAZZUU010000379.1:0-4135 GCA_964657275.1 uncultured Mucilaginibacter sp.
AATGTATGAAGCAAAAAGCTATTTAGCTTTGAGACAAAGGGGGGTGATTTTCCAAAGGCCCGAAATGCCTTAGTTTTCTGCGAAAGCGCGTAAACTGTAACCTAATATGCGGCAACACGCTGCGACATTATAAACGCTGGGTTACTTTATAAGAATGGAAAAAGGATAATAATTGGTTGCCTACCTGAAGGTTTTAATCAGTTTGTTATAGGATACAACAGTACCGAAGTAATATTTAAACCCTACAACAATTTGTGAATATTGGTCAATGGCATTGTTTTTAAACTTGCTGCTCGGGTCGTTATAGCCGTCAAGCCCTTCGCCAAATACAAAGCTATGCACATATCCAATGTCAATAGCCATACTCGGCTCATTATATGAATCAAATATCTTAAATTCGTACCCGGCACGCAGCGGAACAGCAACCCCAATATTTTTATCAGAGCCGGGGAAAATATAAGTAAACGGGCCATTTGCTGCAATTACATTGGTACGCTGTACCGTATTATTATTTGAAATAAACCCAATACCTGTGCCGGCGTAAAAGTTTCTTAATGCGGTCAGTATCCAACTATCTTCATAATCAATGGCAGCACCAAGCTGTACATCGGCATGCAGGTATATAGCCTGGAATTTATTGGTGTATTGCCGGCCGTATTTATCCAGCTTCATGGTTAGGCCACCGCCAGATAGTGTTCCCTGCTCATACTCTATCTCGACAGGAAGATAGGGGTTAAAGTTGTATATAAAATTTAAAGCAAACGCGGGGTGGTAGTCCTGCCGTTGAATGTTGGTGTAGCCGCGAATATAATTAACGCTGGCGCCGAGGCCAAGTTCCTGGTAGTTATATCCGCTTTGTGCTTTTAAGCCTATTGATACAATTGTTAAAACAAAAATAAATATGTATTTTTTCAATGTTAAATCAATAATTAATCTATTCTTAATTTTAGGGATTGTTTAAATTATTTGCCTCAAAAATAAAATTTTTACTAATATAATACCTTTATATGGATTTTAATTCATTCCTAAATTTCACGGTTACCGATCGATTTTTACGTTACGTAACTATCGATACGCAATCCGATCCCAATTCTACTACTTTTCCATCCACCGAAAAACAAAAAGATTTAGCCACAGTGTTAATAACTGAGTTAAAGGCCATCGGAATAACCGACGCACATCTTGATGAATATGGCTACGTTTATGCAACCATTCCTAAAAACTCGCCAAAAGAGAACGTTCCGGTAATTTGCTTTTGCTCGCACATGGACACCTCGCCCGATTGCAGCGGCACTGATGTAAAACCCATCGTGCATAAAAACTACCGGGGTGCCGACATCATCTTACCGGCCGATCCTTTGCAAATAATAAAACTCAATGAACATCCGGATCTGATCAATCAAATTGGCAATGACATTATTACGGCAAATGGCACAACTTTGTTGGGGGCGGATAACAAAGCCGGTGTAGCCGAGATTATGGATGCCTGTTACCAATTGATCAATCACCCCGAAATAATCCATGGCGACATTCGCATTTTATTTACGCCGGATGAAGAGGTAGGCCACGGCGTTGACCATGTGGATATTCAAAAACTCGGCGCCTTTGCCGGCTATACCATGGATGGTGAAAGCGCCGGCAACATGGAAAACGAAACCTTCTCGGCAGATGGGGCAAAGCTGGTTATAAGCGGGGTTAGTACACACCCCGGTTTTGCAAAAGGGAAAATGGAAAGTGCCATAAAAATTGCCGGGCAAATAGTGGCGGCGCTCCCTTATAATTTATCGCCCGAAGGCACCGATGGAATGGATGGCTTTGTACACCCCGTTGCCATGGAAGGCCATGTAGAAACGGCCAGTATTGATTTTATTATCCGCGATTTTGATGACGATAAATTAGCCGGTCACGCAAATACCATTCGCAATATCGCAACTGATGTATTGAAGGAATTCCCCGGATCTTCCTTTGATTTACAGGTAAAACCGCAATACCGCAATATGAAAAAAATGCTCGACCAGCATCCGCATATTGTGGAATACGGATTAGAAGCCATAAAGCGCGCCGGGCTTGAGCCAAAACTTTGCAGCATACGCGGCGGTACGGATGGCTCGCGGTTATCGTTTATGGGTCTCCCATGCCCCAACATCTTTGCCGGCGAGCATGCCTTTCACAGCAAGCAGGAATGGGTATCGGCGCAGGATATGCAAAAAGCCGTTGAAACCATTCTGCATTTGTGTATGATATGGGAAGAGCGGACGTAAATTTTGAAGGTCCCGCAAATATGCATATTCAACGAAGGGATTACCGCGCTGCGCTTGCAGTGCCGAAAGTTTAACCGCCGTGCATGTTGTACACTTAGCGTGCGAGGTGCTGATCCGCCGTTAGGGGGACAGGTACCTTTTCTTTACACTGTCCGGTTCGTTTTTTTGGTGACACAGGGTAGAAAAGTTTGCGACATTGCAAAACGGGGTGCCATCCTAATTTCCCGAAGGATGAGCCTGGTAGCTTGGTTTGCTCGTTTAGCATGATACATAGGCCTTAGCGCACTATGCTTCGAGAACCTCAGCATGACACCCTTTTTTTTGACATTCTCACTTTAGAATTTACAACTGCGGATGGCAAATTGAATTGTTTTATACTACAACACCGTCCTTATCTTCAGCTCATTCATCTGCGTGTCTGCGATGGTGGATGGGGTATCGATCATCACGTCGCGGCCGGAGTTATTTTTAGGGAAAGCAATTACGTCGCGGATAGAATCAAGCCCGGCGAAGATGGAACATAGCCTGTCGAAACCGAAAGCGATGCCGCCGTGCGGAGGTGCGCCGTATTCAAAGGCATCCATCAAAAAGCCGAATTGCTTCTGCGCTTCTTCGGGCGAAAAGCCCAGGTGCTTAAACATCAGCGATTGCAGGGCACGATCGTGGATACGGATAGAACCACCACCTATTTCGGTGCCATTAATTACAAGGTCATACGCATTGGCGCGAACTTCGCCCGGAGCGGTATCCAGCAACGCAATATCTTCCGGTTTTGGCGAAGTGAACGGGTGGTGCATCGCATGGTAGCGGCCTGATTCTTCGTCCCACTCCAACAGCGGGAAATCCAGCACCCATAGCGGTGCAAATGTATTTTTATCGCGCAGGCCCAAACGGCTTCCCATTTCGAGGCGAAGCTCATTTAGTTGCTTGCGTACTTTATCGGCCTGTCCGGCTAACACTAATATTAAGTCGCCGGGTTCAGCGTTAAAGGCGGCTGCCCAGTTGGTCAGTTCGTCTTCATTATAAAATTTATCTACGGATGACTTTAACGTGCCATCGGTATTATAGCGGCAGTAGATCATGCCGGTAACGCCTATCTGCGGGCGTTTCAGCCATTCGGTCAGCTCATCTATTTGCTTGCGGGTATACTCTGCGCAGCCTTTGGCGTTGATGCCGACAACCAGCTCGGCATTATCAAATATGCTGAAGCCTTTCCCTTTAACCACATCGTTCAGTTCCACAAATTCCATCCCGAAACGGATATCCGGTTTATCTGATCCATATAAACGCATGGCATCGGCATATTGCATACGCGGGACGGTGCCAAGCTCAATGCCCTTTACCGTTTTAAATAAATGATGGGTAAGCCCTTCAAATATGTTTAAGATATCCTCCTGAGTAATGAAGGCCATTTCGCAGTCTATCTGCGTAAATTCGGGCTGACGGTCGGCGCGGAGGTCCTCGTCCCTGAAACATTTAACTATCTGGAAATAACGGTCGAACCCGCTCACCATTAATAATTGCTTGAACGTTTGCGGCGACTGCGGCAGGGCATAAAACTCACCGGGGTTCATCCGGCTGGGCACCACGAAGTCGCGGGCGCCTTCGGGGGTCGATTTTATGAGTACCGGCGTTTCCACCTCTATAAAATCACGGCCATCCAAATATTTACGTACTTCCTGGGCCATTTTGTGGCGCAATACCATGTTGTTGCGCATGGGGTTGCGGCGCAGGTCGAGGTAGCGGTATTTGGCGCGCAGCTCCTCGCCGCCATCCGTTTCATCCTCAATCATAAACGGCGGCACCTTGGCCGCATTCAATATCTTTAGTTCCTTAACGGCGATCTCTATATCGCCGGTAGGCATTTTTGCATT
>CAZZUU010000380.1:0-4110 GCA_964657275.1 uncultured Mucilaginibacter sp.
ATCCGAAATCCGAAATAAATATGATCCAGGACGAATTATACGATCATCAGCAACTTATAAAAAAGGTAATTGATACCCTTACTGGAGATATTGAGCTGGCTTGTGATCTGATTACCACCGCTATTAAAAATGGCAATAAAGTGCTGCTGGCGGGCAACGGCGGCAGTGCGGCGGATGCACAGCACATTGCTGCTGAATTGAGCGGCCGGTTTGTTAAGGACCGGAAAGCCTTGCCTGGTATCGCCTTAACTGTTGATACATCTGCGTTGACATCGATAGCTAACGATTATGGTTACGACCATGTATTTTCGAGGCAGGTGGAGGCTTTGGCGAGGCCGGGCGACTTATTTATCGGGATATCAACCAGCGGCAACAGCCAGGGGATATTGAATGCATTTTCGGCAGCTAAAGACATTGGCTGTAAAACATTGGGCCTTTCGGGAAGGGATGGCGGCAAAATGAATGGCATTTGCGATCTGAATGTTATCGTACCTTCAAACGTTACGGCCCGCATACAGGAAATGCATATATTAATTGGTCATATACTTTGTAAGGCTGTTGACGATTTATTTTAAAACTTAAAAAACTTACGAAGTTTTCGAAACTTCGTAAGTTTGGTTCGATCCATGAGAAACCACCTCGAAAAAACACTGCTAAACAAAATACTCGATCTGCCATCGTTAAAAAAAATGGTTGACGACTGGCAGGCTGCGGGTAAAAAAGTAGTTTTTACAAACGGTGTTTTTGATTTGCTGCACATAGGGCATATCACTTATATGGCAAAGGCGGCTGAGCTGGGCGACAAACTCATCATCGGTTTAAATTCGGACAGTTCGGTGAAACGCATCAAGGGCGAAAGTCGCCCGGTTAACGATCAGAGTAACCGCGCCGCGATTTTGGCGGCTCTTTTTTTTGTGGATGCCATCGTTGTTTTTGATGAAGACACCCCGCTGAATTTGATCACCGCGTTAATGCCTGACATCCTGGTGAAAGGTGCAGATTACTCAATTGACAATATTGTAGGTGCTAAAGAAGTTATGGCAAATGGCGGCGAGGTTAAAACCATTAACTTTGTTGAGGGCTATTCGTCTACATCAATTATTGAAAAAATAAGGAACCAGTTATAATTAACCCCCGCAATGAAGATACTGGTGATCCGCTTTAGCTCAATGGGCGATATTATTTACACCACCCCCATTGTACGTTGTTTAAAAAAGCAGCTTCCCAGTGCTGAAGTACATTTTCTTACCAAACCGGCGTTTAAATACATCTACGACAATAACCCTTATGTCGATAAACTGCTTCTGCTAAAGCCCACCCTCAGCGAAACGATAAAGGAAATCAAAGCCGAACACTATGATTACATCATCGACCTGCACAATAATTTACGCACAACGCTGATCAAATTAAATGTAGGCGTAAAATCGTCGACCTATAAAAAACAGCGGATACGTAAATGGCTTAGTTTAAAGTTCAATTTAAAACTGGTGCCGCCTACTCATTTGGTTGAACGTTATATGAAAACGGTAGCATTTTTAGGAGTTAAAAATGATGAACAGCCGATAGACTATTACGTAAAAACTGATCATCAATTAAGCCAGCTATTACCTCCTTCCCATCAAAATAACTATGTGGCATTTGTTATTGGGGCCACCCACTTTACAAAAAGGATGCCCAATCAAAAAATTATCAGTATATGCGCCGCTATAAACCGGCCGGTGGTATTATTGGGCGGCGAAGATGTAAAAGCCAACGGAGAGGAAATCGCGTCAAGCCTCAACCATGTTTATAATGCCTGCGGAATAACTACGCTTGACGAATCCGTTTTCCTGGTATCAAAGGCTACTCATATTTTAGGCTTCGATACCGGCTTAACCCATATTGCCGAGGCTTTTGATAAACCTATTGCCTCCATTTGGGGCGGCACTGCGCCGGAGCTATTGGGCGTTCAACCTTACAAGGTAAAGGATGCTTTAGTAGCGGAAATCGATCTGCCGTGCCGGCCATGCTCAAAATTCGGGTTGGAAAAATGCCCGCTCGGGCATTTTAAATGCATGAATGACATGCCCGAAAAAATGATCGTTGATTTTGCAAATAAGCCTGCTTAAAACAATCTACCCGGATAAATTAAAGCTCAAAAAAACAATTGCTTAACCGGGCAGTTTAATAGGTAATGGACCTACTTCCGTTCAATATTATTTTCAATTAAAAAGGGATTATTAACGTTGTTTTCATACTTTAGCGAGAGAAACAATTTGTTTTATTGCCGTTAAAAACTGACTATCCGGATGAAAAAGCTATTACTTATACGGCATGCAAAAGCAGAGAAAGATACTGGAGTAAACGACATCGACAGGCCATTGAAATATACCGGCATACAGGATGCCCGTTTTATGGCGGATCGGTTAAAGGAAGAGTCGATCATTCCGCAGATCATCATAACCAGCCCCGCCCTGCGCACAAAAACAACCGCCGAAATTTTTACGGATCATCTTTCGTTGCCTGAAGCAGGCACAAATAAGGCGATATACGAAGCAAGTCAAAAAACCTGGTTAAGCGTTATCAATCAATTACCTGCCGAATTTGATTTTATCGGCCTGGTTGGGCATAACCCCGGCATCAGCATGATCCTTTCTTACTTAACCGAAGAATACAAAGAAGTGCATACCACCACCACAGCGGTTATTGAATTTGATACCGACGACTGGGCGTCTATAACAGGCGAATCAGGTAAATTGGTTTATTATAGTTCACCGAAGGAATAGAGTATAGTTATTAGAGGCTGGAGATTAGAGATTAGTTTTTGTCGGAAAAACCCTAAAAGTGCAGAAGGTTTAATTCGCATCCAAACTATAGGATTGGCAGTTTGTCGTCGCATTTCTAACCAACTGATCTCAAATTAACTAACCTCTAATTAACTGATTCGATACATCTTCCCAGGCAACGAACGGATATATCCCTGCATTTCCATATTCAGTAAATTCATCGCCAGCTTGCTGGTTGCCATATTGGTTTTTATAGTAAGGTCATCTATTGCCAAAGGTGTATTGTGCTGCTGTAAAATATCAAATATCGTACGCTCCTCCGGTAAAAGGTCAATAGGTAACATAAATTGCTCTGTCACGGGTTTTGTGCTGCCGGCTTTTTCCCATCCTAAAATATAGGCCAAATCAGCTGCGCTGGTAAGCAACGCCGCCTTGTTATTTCGTATCAAAAAATTACACCCTTCGGAGTACTCATCTCCTACCCTGCCTGGGAATGCAAAAACATCGCGGTTGTAACTGTTGGCTATTTCGGCGGTGATCAACGCTCCGCCTTTTATGCCGGCTTCAATTACAATTGTTGCATCGGCCATGCCGGCAACAATGCGGTTACGCTGCGGAAAGTTCTCCCGGTCGGGCACCGTGCCCGAAGGGTATTCCGTTAACAACCCACCGTTTAATAGCATTTTTTCAGCAGTTGGTCGGTTTTGGCTGGGGTATAGCCTGTCCAATCCATGGGCAAGCACGCCTAATGTGGGTATATCAAATTTTACACATTCTTTATGGGCGGCTACATCAATTCCTAATGCCAAACCGCTTACCACTAAAACATTATACTGTTGTAATTCTTCAATTAACTGATGGCATAATTGTTTGCCATATTCTGTGGCGTTGCGGGTACCTACAATATTGATAACATGCTGCGCGTTTAAATTAGCATTCCCCTTAGCATATAACAAAACCGGGGAGTCGTAACAGTTTTTCAGCCGTTTTGGATAGCCGCTGTCGGTATAAAAAAGAACGTCAATTTCGTTTTTCTCAATAAACTTCAGCTCCTGCTCTGCCCGCGTTAAAGCAGCAGCCAGGTCCAATTGCCCGATGGTCTTTTCTCCGATGCCTGCAATTTTTAACCATTTTGCTTTGGGCGCATTGAACACCTCTTCAGCCCCGCCGAGGTGGCTCACCAACGATTTAGCAAGGGTGGGCCCGATATTTTTTACGAAAGTTAAAGCAACCTGGTGTAGTTGTGACATGGGTTAAAGAGATGTGCAAATGTGCGGATGCTAAAATATAAAAATCCTAACAATTTTAGCAAAAATAAAAAAACTATAAAAATAGTTTGAAAACT
>CAZZUU010000381.1:0-4092 GCA_964657275.1 uncultured Mucilaginibacter sp.
TTTATATTATCTTCTTTTTTAGCCAGGGCGCAAAATACAGTTGTGAGCGGCACTATAACGGATGCTCAAACTAACCAGGCTTTATCCCTCGTTACCGTTTCATTTCCGGGCACTTCTATTGGCACCAATAGCAACAATAAAGGAAAATATTCCATCACAACTTCTAAAACTTATACCGAGTTAAAATTTACCTCTATAGGCTATAAGACTGTTACGCGTATTATTATAGCTGGGAGTGAGCAGGTAATTAATGTTAAAATGCAGCCCGATGTACAATCGCTGGCGGCAGTTAAAGTAGTGGCGGGTAAAAAGACGCGATATCGCAATAAAGACAATCCTGCCGTTGAACTCATCCGGCAGGTTATTGCGCACAAGGCGGAAAATCAGATGAAAAGCTATGATTATACCGAGTACAATCAATACGAAAAACTGCAATTCTCGTTTATAAACGTTTCTCCCAAATTATCCGGCGCAAAAGGATTGCAGCAATACCGGTTTTTGCTCGAAAATCGCGACACTACCAATTTGCCGGGCAGCTCATTATTACCGGTTTACATGGAAGAAAAATCTACACAAACGTATTATCGTAAAAATCCCGAAGTAACCAGGAAAATAGTTGAGGGGGAGAAAAAGGCGAACATCGTGAATTTTGTCGATGAAGAAGGCGTTAACAGCTACCTGAACAGGATGTATAACGAGGTTGATATTTATTCGAACAATATTTTTTTGATGACCAACCAGTTTTTGAGCCCGATTGCTGATGGTGCCCCAACCTTTTATAAATTTTTTATAACCGACACCATTGAGGTGGATAACAAAAAAATGGTTGAATTAAGTTTTACCCCGCGCAACGGCACAGATATGCTGTTTGAAGGATTGATCTATATAACACTCGACGGCCGTTACGCGGTAGAGAAGGCACGACTTGCAACCAACAAAAACATCAACCTTAACTGGGTACGCGGAATGAGCGTTGACCTGGCCTATGAAAAAAGCAGCGACGATAGGTACCACCTAAGTAAAAGTACCATGAAAGCAAGTTTCGGCTTAAATAAAAATGGACAAAAAGGCATTTTTGGTATCCGCACCATCACCTATAAAAACTACCTGGTAAACGTACCCCGGCCCGACAGCATTTACGCCGGTCCAAAAGAAATTGAGCTAAAACAGGCGCTACAGCGGGATGACAATTTCTGGACGCAAACCCGTGGTCGCGATACGATGACACGCATCGAATCAAACGTTTACAAAAACATTGATAGCCTGCAAACTATGCCGTCTTACAAACGGACAATGGCGGCTATTAACTTTTTTGCTGTTGGCTTTGCCTCGGTAGGCCCTGTAGAAATAGGCCCTACCGGTGCATTTTATAGCTTTAATTCGGTGGAGGGTACCCGCCTTCGCCTTGGCGGACGGACTACGACAGATTTCAGTACGCGGTACTATTTAGAAGCTTACGGCGCTTATGGGTTCAAAGATGAAAAGTTTAAATATCTGTTGAGCGCGGCATATTCTTTTAACAACAAATCCATTTATACATTTCCTAATCATTATCTGAAGGCAGCCGTGCAGCGGGATACCAAAATACCTGGCGAAGAATTAGGATTTGTGCAGGATGATGGTTTTCTGCTTTCGTTTAAAAGAGGTGTCGACGACAAATATCTTTACAACCAGTACTATAAGTTAGATTACGTAAACGAGTTTGAAAACCATTTTTCTTTCGATCTTGGCTTTAAAAACTGGACACAGACTCCCGCTGGGGCACTTTACTTTATACAACAGGAAAATAATGTACAACATAACGTCCAGGACCTGACTACAACCGAGTTTACCTTAAATCTACGTTATGCACCTCATGAGCAACTGGTACAAGGCAAACTTTACCGCATTACCATCCCCAACAAATACCCCATCATTAACCTCGATTATCACGAAAGTATAAAAGGCCTTTTCAATAGCTCTTACAATTACAGGAGCCTTCGTTTGCGGGTTGATAAACGTTTTTACCTGTCACAACTGGGTTATGGCGATGTATCGGTTGAGGGCGGAAATATCTTTGGCCAGGTACCTTTTCCACTTTTAACCATCCACCAGGCAAACCAAACCTATTATTATGATCCCGACTCATTTAACATGATGAACTTTTTGGAGTTTGTAAGCGATCACTATGCCAGCGCAAAAATTGATTATTGTTTCAACGGGTTCTTTTTTAATAAAATACCATTGCTGAAAAAATTGAAACTGCGCGAATACTTTTCGTTTAAGGCGCTATATGGCGGCTTGCGCGATCAGAATAACCCGGCGCTTAACCCTTCGCTTTTACAGTTCCCTGTTGACCAGCATGGCGTTCTGGAAACATACACGCTGAGCCAAAAACCCTACACCGAGGGCAGTATAGGCGTAGGTAACATATTTAAAGTTTTGAGGCTGGATTTGGTTGAACGTTTTGACTACCTCAATCATCCAAACACCAACCGTTTTGGTATAAGAGGGGCAATATCCTTCGATTTTTAAGGGATACGCTGCAGGGAACTATGCAATTTAAACGTCCTATTTCTCTGTATTTAAATCATTTACAATAAAGTCAAATATTTATCTTACCTTTACCCAATAATTAAAAAATAATATAATGCAAACAGGAACAGTAAAATTTTTCAATGAAACAAAAGGTTTCGGATTTATCACACCAAGTAATGGTGGAAGCGAACTTTTTGTTCACTCAAGCGGACTGATTGACAGCATTCGTGAAAACGACAGCGTACAGTACGAAGTAGAACAAGGCAGAAAAGGCCCTAATGCGGTAAATGTAAAAGTAGCTTAATAACTATATAAAATTAATCGTGAAGCATTCTCCACTAACGGAGAATGCTTTTTTTATATGATGAAAACAACAAAGGCATTCGCTTCGGCCATCCAAAAGGACAATTTCCGGGCCAGATTTGCAGAGATCGTTAGCCATAACGAACTGTTGAATAACAATTATAAGATCCAATTTTTTGATACCGCTGTTAAAAGCAATTATGCGTTTAATAACCTCGATGGTAAATCGATGAATATAATGGAACATTTATCGGTTTCAGAACTGGAAGACTACCGGGTTTTAAAAAATAACTGGCAGCATTAAACCCCTTTTCGAGGTTATTATTATCAATTGGACCCAAACGGCTATGTTTTCTTAAAAACAAACCGGCCCGTGGCTGCTGCCAAACGGAAATTTATTAACCCGGCCATGTGTTTGATGGTCCCAAACTTTATGATCGCGGTACATTTTTTGGTTGTTCGCAGAATTGTTTAGCTGGTCTGCTTGGGTAGTGTCAGTCTTATCAGGCTGAGAAACTATAGTAGCTTTTTTCTTCATGATGACTTCTCCTGAATTTTAGGTGATTAAGTAATTGCTCTATAAAGTTACGCACAAAAGCGGTGGTTTTGCAAGCGGTTTTTTGAAGAAAAATTTACAAATCGTAACCCTGCTCCTATTAATATTCAGACATCATCTTTAGCCTGCCTCACCCAGCGGGGTGCGTCTCCTATTTTTTCCCTGAGTAGTAAATTTAATTGTGCCGCGTGATGCTGCACATGCCGCATGTTGTACAAAAAGAGTTCAAGCACGGATAGATTTTTGTCGCTTTCAATCTCTATCCATCGTTCTTCCAACTTTTCAGGCGTGAGGCCGGCAATCAACTGATGGCATCGTTCGCGACTGGCTTGCAGGTAGGCTAGTAACTCCTGTTTAGTGTAAATCCTGTCTGGTATAATGTCATCAATTGCTTCAACAGGTATATTTTCAGGTTCTGTAAGGGTAAAGGCAAGTGGCGAGCTTATGTTTCCAGCGGGAATGGTCAGGTAATAATCTAAAAATACCAATACATGATAAGCCATATAGAAAAACCTTTTATCAGTTTCCCAGTAGTCTTGAGGCCACAGCGTTATCGCATTTTTTACCATGTCGATACTGGCGCCGAATTGTTTCCACAAACTTTCTTTTAATACGTCCATCCCTTTTAATTTAAATGCCGGTATTCACTTGGTGATTTGCCTGTTTTAGTTTTAAATAGCTTGGTAAAATGGGACGGATGTTCAAACCCCAACCCA
>CAZZUU010000382.1:0-861 GCA_964657275.1 uncultured Mucilaginibacter sp.
ACCGTTATCATGGCACCATTTTTTGAGCCATCTTTCCACAGCCTGGCGCAGGTATGAATCGCCCTGTCCTTCGTTTTCTACGTAACTTAAGTCAAGCGTTATGGGCTTATTTACGTTGGCATCGTAATCCGCTTTTGATAAATAGCCGTTTTTTAACATCTGTCCCAACACAACGTTGCGACGTTCCAATGAGCGTTTGGGATTGTTTATCGGGTTATACGTTGAGGTTGCTTTGAGCATTCCCACCAAAGTGGCCGCTTCCGCAGCGTTAACTTTATCTGGTGTTTTATTGAATATTTTGAGCGATGCGGTTTTGATGCCGAATGAATTATTACCAAACGGAACAGTATTTAAATACAGTTCGAGTATTTGCTGCTTGGTATAAACGTGCTCAATTTTAAAGGCAGTAAGCCATTCCTTACATTTATAAACTAACGTCCTGATGAGGGGCACATGCTTAATAATCCCCTGCGATTTCCGCTTCCGGGTTTCAAATAAATTTTTTGCCAGTTGCTGGGTTATGGTGCTGCCGCCACGTTTGTCACCTTTTGCGGTTGAAAGGATACTTGTAAAAAAGGAAAAAAAGTCGACGCCGTTATGATGATAGAACCGTACATCTTCGGTAGCCACTAAGGCATTGACAATATTAGGGGAGATGTTTTTAAAATCTACAGGTGAACGGTTCTCCTTAAAATAGCGGCCTATTAAGGTTCCGTCGGCATAATATACCTCGGAAGATAGGGACATGCTGGGATTTTTAATATCCTGCATATCAGGCGAATAACCAAACAGCCACAGGAAATTAAGTTCGATGGCACAGAAAAAGATGATTACAAAATAGATGAAAAGGACAGGATATCT
>CAZZUU010000382.1:871-3432 GCA_964657275.1 uncultured Mucilaginibacter sp.
ATCTTAGAAAAGGATTTTTTAGACGTCTGAACATGCGGTAAAGATGTAAAATTATGGCCCTAAATCATAGCCGGTTTAACAAATATTAACAACGCAATTTTAAGAGCTAAATTTTAAGTTAACTTAGCATTTACCAATTTTTTGCGATGAAGGACATAGTTAATAAATTTAAAGTAACTGAAGGTGAAAAATTTTCACTAAAAGATTACGATACTTCCGATTCCGCGGGATATAAAAAAGAAGATACTGATGAGTTATTGGCAGACCTGATCAAACAAACGGCGGCATTACAATCAGCGCTTTATGCCGATAACCGGTATGCGCTGCTTATCATTTTCCAGGCAATGGATGCAGCAGGTAAGGATGGGGCCATAGCACATACCCTGTCAGGCTTAAACCCGCAGGGCTGCGAAGTGTACAGTTTTAAACAGCCAAGCGCGGAGGAGTTAGATCACGATTATTTGTGGCGGCATTATAAGGCTTTGCCTGAATTTGGACGTATTGGCGTGCATAACCGCTCGCATTACGAGAATGTGCTGGTAACCAAAGTGCATCCGGAATTATTGTTGAAAGAGCAGCTTCCCGGCATAATATCTGTGAAAGATATCGACAAAAAGTTTTGGGAGCGCCGGTATAAGAGCATCCGGGCGTTTGAAGAGCATTTGGCTGATAATGGCACGGTAATAATTAAGTTTTTTCTAAATCTATCAAAGGACGAGCAGAAAAAACGTTTTCTTTCCCGCATCGACGATCCTGAAAAGAATTGGAAATTTTCATCAGCAGATATTAAGGAGCGGCAATGCTGGGATAATTATATGAAAGCCTATGAAAAGGCAATCAAAGAAACATCAACAAAAGATTCCCCCTGGTATATATTGCCTGCCGATAAGAAATGGTTTACCAGGATTGCGATCTCGAGTATCATACTGGATACTTTAAAAGGTTTGAATTTGAAATATCCGGTGTTGCCTGCTGCGGAAAAAGAAAAGCTGGAGGCAGTAAAAAAGCAATTGCTGGAGGGGTAACTAATATGAGATTATCGATGCTCTTTCATTTAGTTATAGATCAATAGACCTGCCTTATTCGGGAAAATGAAACTTGGATTAGCCTTCTCGTACTATTTCTTTATAAAAACGCCCACATCCACAAAACTCATTTTCCCGTTTTCAACTGCGATAGCTTTTACGGTTGTCGAGGTAGATATTAAAACAGGCGAGGTGTACAACGTTGAATTAATAGTGGGAGCAGCGCCATCCAGCGTATAATAAATTTTCGCGCCCGTATCCATACACTTGATTTCAATACTTACCGATTGCTTAAAATCTTTCGAAGAGGCAACGATGTAGGGGTAGGGCACGATGAGGTCGTCAGTGATTTTCGACGATGGTTTTTCCAGGTCCTGCACAAATAGTTTATTGGGCAGGCGCCCGTTAAATACTTCAAATTCGCCGCCGGCTGCAATCGCATCATAATCCATATAAAGTTTGCTGTATGAGCTCTTATTCAAATTCATTCCCTGCGGGTAGATATTTCCGATGCCTGTGCCTGCAGCTGCATTAAGGATAGTGAATTTTTTGCCGTTTTCGAGATTTATAACTGCCTTTTCAAATTGGGGGGCGCCGATCTGGAATTGCTGCTGGCCGGGTGCAATATTGTAAAATCCCAATGAACTCATTATATACCAGGCCGATAGCTGCCCGCAGTCTTCATTACCCGGCAGGCCGTCAGGTTTGTTATGGTAATCCTCATATAAAATGCGGTTTACGTACAACTGGGTTTTTTCGGGGGCATCAGTAAAATTATAAAGATAGGGAATGTGATGGCTGGGCTCGTTCCCATGGGCGTATTGACCAATCCAGCCCCCGATGTCGGCCATTTTTGCCTGGTTATTTTTTGAATCGGTGGTAAAAAGCTCATCCAATTTGGCTTCAAGGGCCGCCCGTCCACCCAAGGCCGTAACCAGGCTTTGAATATCCTGGGTCGCCGAAAAGGAATATTGCCAGGCATTTGCCCCGGTATAGTTGCTGTTTATTTCTGTAGGATCAAAAGGTTCAACCCATCCGCCGTTGACACGTGCCTGCATAAAACCGCTTTGATTATTAAAGGTGTTTTTCCAATATTGAGCACGTTGTATAAATTCGGTATAGTCGGCGGGTTTATTCAGCATCTTTGCCATCTGTGCGATGCACCAGTCATCATAAGCATACTCCAAAGTTTTGGACACGGATTGTTTTTCGTCATCAGCCAGCACCACGCCATTTTTTCGGTAGGAGTCAAAACCAAATTGGTCACGGTTTACGGCGGCTTTCATCGCGGTGAATGCTTCTTCCTCATTAAAATCGCGAATGCCTTTAGCATAGGCATCAACAATAACCGGAATAGAATGGTTGCCAATCATACAATAGGTCTCATTGGAGGCCAGTGGCCATATCGGTAGCAAGCCGCCCTGTTCATACATTGCCAAAAATGATTTGATGAAATCGAGGGTGCGCTTTCGATCAATCAAAACAAGCAGGGGGTGTTCTGCCCGGTAGGTATCCCACAATGAAAATATGGTATAA
>CAZZUU010000382.1:3442-4068 GCA_964657275.1 uncultured Mucilaginibacter sp.
CGTTCGCCTGGTGTATCTTTTGGTCCATGCCCCGGTATTGCCCGTCAACATCGTTATAAATATTCGGCGAAAGCATACAATGGTACAAGGCAGTATAAAAAATCACTTGCTTGTTTTTTGCATAGTTGACATAAACAGGCTTATCTTCTTTAGGTTTTTTACCGGCGGCGTCCTTTACAGCAGGACTTGCCGGTTCATGCTGTGCCTCAACACTTACTGCAGTTCCTTCCACTTCAATTTTTGATAGTTCGGTATTCCATAATGCTTTTGCATCCTTTTGAACCTTTTTAAAGTCAAAGTCGGGCACTTCCGCATCCAGATTTTTTAATGCACCATCGGCACGGACTGAAGAAATTCCTACTTTAGAGATCACCTCGCCGGGGTTATCAAACCGGATAAACATCTTTATGTTTTTACCCTGCAATTTGCTTTTCCCGGGTTGTAGCTGATCATTTTCGGCTATTCCGTATGTTTTAAAAGGCTTTGAAAATTTGGCGTAGAAATAAACCGACTGGTCGTTAGCCCACGATTTTGACCTGCGGTAGCCGCAGATCTCATGATCATTAACTACTTCTATCCATGAATCGAGCACAGAATCGCGGTGCTGCAGGTCGATAATAATATTA
>CAZZUU010000383.1:0-4056 GCA_964657275.1 uncultured Mucilaginibacter sp.
GTATACAGCGTGCTGCTTACCACGAATACAAAAAAGATAGCGGCGTTATAATAGGCCAGCACCACCGAAAAAACCACCAGGTTGAACATGGAAAATATGGTACTGAGCGCCGATCCGGTCAGGAAATTCTGGATGTTACGCTGGTCGCTCATGCGCTGCATGATGTCGCCGGTCATTTTGGTATCAAAGAAGCTAATGGGCAGCTTCATCAGCTTGATGAGGAAATCGGTAAGGATGGATATGTTTACCCTGGTGCTGATATGCAGCAATATCCACGATCGTATAAACTCCACACTTACGCGCCCGATGATGAGGGCGATCTGGGCGAAGAGAATGATGTAAATAAAATTGAGGTTGCGGGTATTGATGCCGATATCTACAATGGATTGTGTTAAAAATGGGGTGATCAATTGCAGCAAGCTGCCTATGCCCAAACCAAAAAGTAACTGGAGCACCAGTTTGCGGTAGGTGATCAAGTAGCGCAGCAGGAACGACCACCGTACCTCGCTGCCCATTTCATCATCCTGCTCATAAAACTGGGGCGTGGGGGCCAAAAGCAGGGCGATACCCTCGGCAGCTTCTCTATCGGCCTGCCAGTTGCGGGTGAAATCGGCATCGCTTAAGGTAACCAGGCCGCTTCCGGGGTCGGCTAAGTAATATTTGTGGTTTTTTATTTTGTATAGTACCACAAAATGGTTTTGCCGCCAGTGCAAAATGCAGGGTAGCTCGGCCTCTTTGAGGTCAACCGAATTTAGTTTGACACCGATAGACCGGAAGCCTATTTTCTCCGCCGCGTTGCTGATACCGAGCAGGGACACGCCCTCCCGGTTGATCTCGCAAAACTTGCGCAGGGTTTGGGTTTTAAAATTGCGCCCGTAATGCTTGGCTACCATGCGCAGGCAGGTAGGGCCGCAGTCCATTTGATCGGGTTGTTTGTAGGTTGTGAAGGCCATTAGTTATTATTGAGACTTATTTAAAAAATTAGCAAGCTGATGAAACCCATCGATGCCATATTCACGGAAAACTATTTTCCCTGTTCTATTAATTAAAATAAAAGTTGGATAATCCTGAACCCTATACTGGTTTATAATTGATGGCTTGGCCGACTTCATATCTACAAATACTTGTTGCCTCATGGCAGGTGACCCCGATATGTAATTTTTTACTTTATCTATATTATTATCCAACGCTATTCCTAAATAATTGACCTGGTTGTTGGTTTCCAATAGTTTTATGATATCATCATGCAAGCTCAAACAAGGTGCACACCACGTTCCCCAAAACTCCATTAAAACATATTTTTTATTGAAATCATTCAACCCTATTAATTTATTGGTTGAAATATCAGTTTCGCGAAAATTATATGCATAAAAGTCAACTTTATATCCTGTCTGAGCCTCGCCGGGAATATTTTGTAAGATTATAGTGTCGGCGTTCATGGATAAGCTTTTTATCTTATAAAATTTTCGGCCCATTCTCATTGTATCCGCTACTCCATATACATTAGAATTTTGTGAGTCCTTACTATCCATGATATATACCTTAATATTTTTTTTATCCTCATAATTTACTGTTGGGAAGACATTTCGTAGCGAAATTTTAAATTCGTAATCTGAATTTGAGAAATTACCCGCTTTTTCAAAGGGGGACTCAAATGCAATATTAAGTGTATCAAGAAAGTGATAATTACTATGCCTGATGAAATTTTTAAAACAGCATGGAGTTACAATATGAAGCGTGAGGTCATCGGATGAGCCTTTAAGGTACTTTGATTTCAAGGTAATACAGTCTTCTAATTTATCGAAATCACAGTTATTACATCCTGGAAGTTTGATGGTAATGACACTGTCGTCTAAAAAACTATTATTAAAGTTTTGATCAATAGTAACAAGTAGTTCGTCCTTATTTTTTTGCCCAATTAAATAATTAAACTTTACACTAGGTGTATCCCTTTGTGCTGAAAGCAAAACTTCACATATATAGAATACCGAATAGCCAGAGGAATCAAATTTAAATTTTGCCGTATTAACAGGATAACCTAATAGTCGGCCAAGATTCTTATTCTTGCTCATCTTTCCTTTATGAAGCATAACCATAGTATGATTTGGCATCTGAGCGAGTGCGCTAGTACTTGCTATTATAAGAAACAATAAAAAGAAGCTTTTAATAGCTTTCATGATTCGGTAAAAGTTATAACATTATAAAAACATATTATTTGCCGTTTTCACGGCAAATAATATGTGTAGTTAAAATAAATTAGGCGGGGCATTTGTAATTTTGACCGTCGCAAGTAATGCTGTTATTTCCGTCTCGGCTACAATTTCCAACGCTGCTGCTGCAACTAACAGCATTTACACCGGAGCCGCAAGACTCGCTGCATGTGGAACCGCCGCCACCGCCGCCACCACCGCAGCTTGGACAGTGCACACCACCTTTTACATTCTTCATCTCAGATCTGCTGAGTTTTTAAATTCATTCATGATAAAAATTACTAATTATAAATAAGTTAATTTTACCAGACACGCCCCGGCTACAAAACGGCATGTTAAGGGCATGCTCCTACTTGGCCAAGTATCTTGATGCTTACTAAGCATGTATGTTAAATCCGGTGGGCGGTACAATTTGGCAGGTGGCAGCCGTTGCGCGACATCGTCGCGTAGCGGTAGCCCTTGCCATTCTTACCAATGATGGTTTACAATAATACCAAACCTATTTATTAATTATTAGATAAACAACCCGTGAAAACACCCATTTTGCATGGTGTTTTCACGGTATTTTTTAACTGGGCTGAAATTGATAAAATGGTGATTACTTTACCGTTACGATAACGCGCTGATACCTGGTGAGTTTTGGTGTGCCCGAATCGCTTACTTCTAATATGATATGGATGGTTTCGCCGGCTTTGGCATTGGCGGGGATAGTAAATGATGCGGCTGGTGTGTTTGCATTTTGAATATCGACACTCCCGTTAAATGATCCGGCTTCTTTATACTGCCACCAGGTGTAGCTTAGCTGATCGTTATCGGGATCGGTGGCTGATCCTTTAAGCTCAACTTTTGTTCCGAGGGCTGCGGAGAGGTTTGCAGCGGTTTCAAGTTTTACTATTGGGGCATGGTTTGCATTTTTATAGTCTTTGATACACCAGTTGGCGCGTGCCGCGAAATCATTTTGCAATACTTCGATCCAGCGGGTTTGCGGGTAGGCATCGTCCTCTTTTTGGGTGTAGGGGTCATAATCGGTTACGTCCTTGCCGTCTTCCCAGCGGTGCGGGTTTGTTTTGGATTGAACCATGCGGCCGCCCCAGCCACCGTAAGCCGCATCTTCCAGGCTGCGCAAGCCTACATTAACGAGGTACAAGAAAGCGGGTGAATCGCCCTCGGATATGAAATCATATTTGCCGATACCAAACTTTTTTACCTGATCTGAAAGTGTATCGCCCTGTATATCTTCAGGGTCGCCGGTTATCTTTTGTCCGTCGCCCCAAACAAAATAGGACGACATTAACGGCCCATGGTTAAATTTGATATGTTCGGCCATCCATTTACCCTGCAGCTCCGGCTTCAATTCCACAGGCACGACACGCGGCCACAGGTAGGCAAAGCTCCAGAACTGTGCAGAATTGTACATCACTTTAATATCCGGCCAGCTTACGGCAACATATTTCTGGTAGGTAGCATCCTGGTCGAGCACGGTGTAGAGGATTGTTTTATCCGAAACCTTCTTATAAACAGCCTGCCATTGCGGGGTGCTTTTATATTGATCTTCTATCGATTTTAAGGCACGGGCGATGGTGTTTGTGCCGCCCCATACCTGCAGGTAAACCGGGCCGGGTTTATCATCGAGCAATATTTTTTTGATGAGGTCGGAGCCCTCGGTATTCATGCTCATTTCGCCTTCGAAATCAATATTGCCTACTTTAACAAGGCTTTTTAGATAGCTTGGCGTAGGATAATCTTTGTCATGTTTGATCAGGTTATTATAAACCTGGGCATACCTGTCGATAGATTGCTGCATCCATTCGGTGCCGGGCCAGCGGAGATCGGTGCGTTCGCCGTA
>CAZZUU010000384.1:0-4044 GCA_964657275.1 uncultured Mucilaginibacter sp.
AGTGACACAATAAACGACCAGAAGTATAACTCCTTACCATACCCAAACGGGCGCTCGGAATCAGGTAATCTTTTGCTGGTTTTGATACCCCAAATCAACAGTAATTGACTTATGGCATCAATAACCGAGTGAATACCCTCGGAAACCATTGACGAGCTGCCTGTTATAGCAGCAGCAATAAATTTAGAAACGGCGATCGATACGTCAACGGCTAATGATATATAGATAAAAAGCCTTGATTTCATTTGCAACTAGGTATTCAATATATAGATGTAAATGTTCAATACGGCGGCAAACGATACCCATAATAAGTAGGGCGCTAATAACCACGCCGCTGCTTTGCTTATGCGGCTGAACGCACCCATATTAATAATGATGCTGATAAAAAGCAAAGCAATAATTACCAGCGATATAAATACCTGGTGCAAGCCAAAAAACACGATCGACCACGAAAAATTGAAAAGCAATTGCACAAAGTAAACCCGCTTCGCCTGGATGTAATCCAGGGTGTTACTGCGATGTCTCCATACTAAATATGCAGCCACTCCGATCATGATATATAATATCGTCCATACAGGTGCAAAAACCCAATTTGGCGGGTTAAATGAGGGCTTTTGCAGATAGACATACCAGTCTTTAACTTGCGGAGCCGTAAAAATACCCGCTACCGCACCAATGCTTAAAGTAATGAGCAAACTGATGGCCAGCGGCCAGAATTTAAACCCTGATTTTTCCATGTTAATAGCATTTACATAATAAGTAGTTGAAGTTGATTTTTGTTTGATATTGGCGGTATTTGATTTGACATTTAGCTGTGAGCTATAACTAATCGACTATGAACCACCCGCAAAAAACCGTTCATTAAAATTCACTAAAAACAATTCGTCGGTAGCCCGCGTGCAAGCGGTATAAAACCAGCGTAAAAAATCGGTGTTTACCATTTCTTCCGTCAGGTAGCCCTGGTCAACAAAAACAGCGCCCCATTGACCGCCCTGTGCCTTATGGCAGGTAATAGCATAGGCAAATTTTATTTGCAGGGCGTTGTAATAAGGGTTCAATTTAAGCTCGTTCCATTTTGCGCGTTTATTTGGGATGTGGTCGTAATCTTTCATTACTTCCAGGTAAAATTGCTTCTGCGCATCAGGGGGTAATGCCGGCGCTTCGGAATAAAGCGTGTCCAGCATTATTTTGCAATCAAGAACAGGGTCTTCAGCATAATCAATAAATTCAATCTGTACATCCGCAAAACGAAACCCGTACATATCTTCAAAGCGGCGCACTTTTTTGATACGGGCAATATCGCCATTGGCAATAAAGCCGGTGCTTCCCTCCTCCTGTTCTTGCAGCCAGAAATAATTGTTTTTTACTACCATTATCTGGTCGCCCCCGGTTAACTCCTCTTCGCGCATTAATATTCGTCCGCGAATCTGCCGGTTATAAGCATTGGCATTCTTGTTTGAACGGCATATCACCAATGAATTATCATTACCATATTTGTTGTAAGCGTAGTTAAGCCCTTCTTCCAGCATATCGCCGCCCATCCGGAACATGTCCTTATATCCTTTGGTCACTATTTGGGGCATCATGTTTTTATCTTGCCTGATGATGTCGCGCACCCGGGTAGCGTTGAACAATATGCCCGATTCCTTTTGCTGCCGCAATACATCTGTCAATTCATAGCTGAAAACATCCAGACCGAATCGCTTCTTCATCAAATCTTCATTTAACGCCGGGCTATCATCTGAGCCAACGGGCGGCAACTGCGCTGTATCGCCTACCAGCATCAGCTTGCAGTTTTTGGTGTTGTACACGAAATTAACGAGATCGTATAGTAACGACGCCTTATGATTAACACCTATTTCATCGGATATCATCGACGCTTCATCAACTATAAAAAGCGTATCATTTGCCAGGTTATCGCCGATAAGGAAACCTTCGTCAACATTTACAGCTGATTTTTTTCGATAGATGCGTTTGTGGATGGTAAACGCTTTCCGGCCAGAATATGCAGTAATTACTTTTGCAGCACGACCCGTGGGTGCCAGTAAAATAGATTTGTAGTTATAATTACGCAGCGCCTTAACCAATGCCCCAACAATAGTAGTTTTACCGGTACCCGCGTAACCTTTTAATATAAAGCATTCGTCGCCATCGTTACTGATTAAAAACGTATCCAGTTTCCCAAACAGTTCCAGTTGCTGAGCAGTGGGTTCGTGCGGGAAAGCCTTTTGAATATGCGCTATTGACACTTTGTGATGGTGATTGAATTAACCGTTTTATTTGCACTATTTGGATGTTCGTTTGCCGCGTGTTTAAAGATAACCACGAAGTACGCAAAGTTCTGACGAAGGTCACTAATAGCAGTATTATTTATTTTGCCTGTTTTTTGCCCAGTTACTTATTGCACCTTCGATTACTGTTGCGTTATCGATCCGCTGTTCGCTCAATAAAGTTTCCATTACTAACGCAGCGATCAAAGCCTCCTGCTCGCTGTCATTTTGTAAAGAACCAGGCGTAAAATATTTCTTTACAAAATGCGTGTCAAAGTTACCGGATGTAAACGCCTCATGTTGCATCACAAATTTGCCGAAGGGTAAGGTGGTAGTAATACCGGTTACCTGGTATTCGTCAATGGCGCGCAGCATCCTTTCAATGGCCTCTGCCCTGTCTTTTCCATAGGTAATCAATTTGGCAATCATGGGGTCGTAATAGATCGGTATTTCCATGCCTTGTTCAAAACCATCATCTACCCTTACACCGGGCCCTTTGGGAGTTATATAGGTTTGTAAAGTTCCTATGTCAGGTAAAAAATTATTGTCGGGGTCTTCCGCATAAACCCTTAGCTCAACAGCATGGCCTATAATTTTAAGGTCGTCCTGTTTAAAACTGATCGCTTTCCCTCTTGCAATGTTTATTTGCTCTTTTACCAGGTCGATACCGGTTATAAGCTCCGTTACCGGGTGTTCAACCTGCAGGCGGGTATTCATCTCTAAAAAATAGAAATTAAGCTGTTCGTCCATGATAAATTCTACCGTGCCGGCTCCTGTATAGTTAACAGACCGCGCCACATCTACGGCACACTTACCCATCTGCTCTCGTATTTCAGGAGTTAATATGGATGATGGCGCTTCTTCTACTACTTTCTGGTGCCGCCGCTGCACTGAGCAATCACGCTCAAAAAGGTGAACAATATTACCGTGAGTATCGCCCAAAACCTGTATCTCGATATGTTTCGGGGATGAAACGTACCGTTCAATAAATACGGAACCATCACCAAAGGCAGAAGTGGCTTCAGAAACCGCCAGTTGCATCTGCTCTTCAAAATCATCAGCAGTCTCAACAATCCGCATCCCTTTGCCGCCGCCGCCGGCTGCAGCTTTAATTAATATCGGAAACCCCACTTCAATTGCGCGAAGTTTTGCTTCTTCAACGTCGGTTATAGCCGTTTCTGTTCCGGGCACCATCGGTATATTATATTTCAATGCTGCGGCCTTCGCCGATAATTTGTTACCCATTACCTCCATGGCTTCTGGCGATGGGCCTATCAATATTAAACCAGCATCCCTCACCTGCCTGGCAAAAGCTGCGTTCTCGCTTAAAAAACCGTATCCCGGGTGGATACCCTCGGCTCCGGTTTTACGACAGGCATCAATTATTTTTTCGCCAACCAGGTACGATTGGCTCGACGGAGCCTCGCCGATATGCACAGCTTCGTCAGCATAACGCACATGCAAAGCGTCGCGGTCAGCGTCTGAATATACCGCTACTGTTTTAATACCCATTTCGCGGGCAGAGCGCATAACCCTTAAAGCAATCTCGCCACGGTTGGCAATTAAAATCTTCTGCATGTAACAAATTTAATACAATTAGCAACTATTTTATCATTCACAACGTACCATAGTTTAAGAAAATCAATTACTTTTTTAGCTTGTTTTTTTTCTTAGTTGTTAATTACATTAATGAAAAAAACAACTTGTAATTCAATTTGTGAAATTAAAACGATAAATTAACTGATCAATATCGTAACCAAATATTCCTCTATAC
>CAZZUU010000385.1:0-4032 GCA_964657275.1 uncultured Mucilaginibacter sp.
CGCAATGAGATCTAAACTGACAATGCAACAACAGTTCCGTATCACCATGGCTGCAACCTCGTCAGCGCTTTTAAAATCTTCTTTGAGATCGACCGTTCTCTGCATGCCATCGGCTTTTATAGTTCCGACTGTTGATATGACATTTTCGTTACCAATAGCTGTTATAATATCCTGGTAACTAATTTGCGCCGCCGACATTTTGTTGACATCTATGTTTATCTGAATATTGGGGGTTAATGCGCCAACTTCATCAACTTTAGATATTTCCTTCATACCTTCGATATCATCCTTCAAATTATCAGCATATTCTTTTAGCTTTTTAAGGCTATAGTTACCAGATATATTAATATATAGTATTGGCAAATCCGCTACATCAATATCCGAAATATCCGACTGATGCAGGTTATTATCACCCTGTGGCAGATCTTGCTTTGCTTTATCCACGGCATCTTTAACATCTTGCTTCGCGTTACGTATGTCGATATTGGCATTAAACTCGGCTGTAATAATGGAAACATTTTGCTGTGTATTGGAAGTAACCTTTTTTAATCCTTTAAGGGATTTCAGCTGCTTTTCCAACTGTCGGGTAACCAAAACCTCAATGTTCTGTGGGGATTGGCCATCATAACGGGTAGTTATAAATACCTTCGACTGTGCTATATCCGGAAAATTCTCTTTCGGCAGACGGTTATAGCTCAGCAAACCCAATACGGTAATCAAAAATATGATTACATATACCGCCGTTTTATTATCGATGGCCCAGCTCGAGGGCCCAAATTCTTTTTCCTGGTCTTTCATATTAAATATATTATATGATTAATTACCTTCGTTTAACACCCTGATTTTATCGCCATCCTCAATGTCGCTGGCACCTTCAGTAACGATCTTATCGCCGGCTGATAGTCCCGATAATATTTCAGATTTGCCACCGTAGGTTGCCCCAACTTTCACCTGTTTTCTTGCCGCAGTTCCGTTTTGGTCAACAAAAACAAAAGTGCTGGTGTCCGAGTGCTGAATTGCTTTTAATGGCACGCTCAATGAATTCTTCTTACTATAATCCGCAATTTCAATAATGGCAGTCATATTGGGGCGTAACGTCTTGCGCGACGGCAGCCTTATCTCGATAGCAAAACTTCTTGATGCAGGATCAATCACTTTTGCAGCAAAGGTCACTTTTGCCATCAGCGAATCGTTAGCATCTGGCACAACAACTTTTACATTATCGCCCTGATTAATGCTTCCTGAATAAGACTCGGGAACATTGGCTTTTACCTTAAGAATGTCTGTATTAACTATCCTAATACCTGTAGCTCCCGGTGTAGCTAACTGACCCAACTTAAGGTCCATCTGATCAATTGTACCGGAGATTGGCGACACAATCCTGTACATACCAGCCGTTTGTTTTAGCCCATCAACTTGTCTCTGGAGGGCTTCGAAATTACTTTTAGCTTGCAGGAATTGAACCTCAGTGCCAATTTTTTGGTCCCAAAGATTTTTTTGACGTTGGTAAACTATTTGTGCAAGGTTTGCTTGTGCCTGGGTCTGGGCTATACCTTGAATTTGCACGCTGTTATCTAATTGTACCAGTTCTTGTCCCTTACTCACATGGTCGCCAGTCTTTACGCGAATTGCAGTAATGATGGCTGGTGCTTGCGGATATGCAGTAACATTGTCCTGGGCATCAATGCTACCTTGTAAGTTAACGTAATTGGTAAAGTTTCCCGGGGTTACAGTCACTGTACTTACGTCAGTAGCTTTAACCGAATCCTTTTTACCGAGTTCAGCCTGTAACTTTGTTATTTTTGAACTGATGTCTGCTTCCTGCTTTTTCAGATCGGCTAACTGTGCGGCCTTATCCTTCGGTTTGCTGGTGCAAGCTGCCAAAAAAACTATTGTTGTGATGTATATTATTTTTTTCATGTGCTTATCGTGTATGTATAGTATAAGGTTTAATTTAATTAATGTTTCCTAATGCTTTATCAAGATCAACTTTGCTTATAAGCGAATTATACAACGCCTGTATATATTGGTTGTCTGCATTTTGCACATCGGTTTCAGCCTGGGTAACCTCGATGCTGGAGCCAACTCCCTGCTGATACTTTATAGTAGATACTCTTAAAACTTCCTGCGCCAATTCGCGGCTGCGTTTTTGGTTATTTAATGATTGTATACTATTAGTAAACCCAATTTGAGCAGAGCTCACCTGAAGGCTAAGTGCATTTTTTACGTCATAAAGATCATTCCTGGCCTTTTCCACGTTGATTTGCGACTCACGCACCTGGTTGAGCCGTTGGCCGCCGCTATAAATGGGAATATTCAAAGTTAAGCCGACGTAACTGTATGGGTAGGCATGATTATATAAAAACTTGTATTGATTTTCCTGGAAAACATCAGCCAGGCCCGCATTAGCAGAAAAAGTTGGAAGATAAGCGGCTTTTTTGGCTTTTACATCCAGTTGATTTAATTTCAGATTGGTTTCGAGCAGGTCATATTCTATCCGCTTGTGATAAAACGACGAATCGGCAGTACCCACTAATTGCTGGTTTAAATCAACATCTTCTAATTTATCTAACAAGCTGAGTTCCTTTTGAATTGGCATACCCATTTGAAACTTTAAAAGTTCATAATTCAAAACTAATGACCGAACAACATTTTCCCTATTGGTAACCAGGTTATTATATTGAACCGTTAACCGGTCTACATCTATTTTTTCAACAAATCCCTGCTTATTTTGCTGGGTAGTTTGATCTAACTGTTGTTTTAACTGATTAATATTGGCATCCAGCAATTTCACCTGCTCGTTACTCACCAATACCTGGTAGTAAGCTTTTGTAACATTTACATTGGTCTGTATCCTGGTACGTACCAAACTTCGTTGATAAAGTTCTTTATAGGTTTTAACAGCCTGCAAACCCACTATAAAGGTGCCGCTGAATAATAATTGAGTGAGCTGTGCCGAATAAGTGTTGTTTAATTTTACAGCGCCAAATGGAAATGCTGTCAGGGGCAGAGTAGGATCGTTAACACCAGTAGTAAAAAACGATAAATTACCGACAGTTACTGGCGGCTTAATATAATCAGTAAAAGACGCCGTTCCATTAATTTGGGGCAAACCCGTACCAATTGTTTCCTTGATCTTGTATTCAGCGCTTTTTACGTCAAGGCCGGCGTTTACTACCGAATCCTGATGTGAATAGGCGTAATTGATACAATCTGCAAGTTTAAAATGATAAGTTTGGGTGTCAGGCACTGCCTGCTGCGCGAAGCTGCTGAATGCCATCGCACATAATAAAGGTACTATGAGTAATTTATGTTTCATTTTTATAGTTGTGTTCGTTTAGTAATGACTGTTTAACCTGCCCAAATTGGACATCTGTTTCAAAATAAATAATCGCCGGTGACAACCCTATGTCAGCAGCCCATTATTCTTCTTTAATATTTTTGTATTGATTTAATAACTTATAACCTTTAAGCGTGCAGATACCATAGTTGAAATGTTCTAAAAACTGCTGCTGTACTTTCCAGGCATTAAAGGCGGCCACCGGAAAAACATTTGTATTAAATCCTAGTTCAACCTGGCTAACCCGCATCATAGCTAAAATTTTTACATCAATTTCGGGTCTTATGTAGCCTTGTTTTATTCCTTTTGTTAACAGTTCTTCCAACGTGCGAATCAACACTTCCGCTTTAAATTTTTGAAATTGTTTCCATGCATCCGGGTGATATTTTTGCATATCGTGCACAACAATCGGATTGATCCTTGAAAATATTTCTTCCGAACATTTCATCATATTGATCATCTCCTCAATCACGTTACCCGACTTGCTGATAATGGCTGCTATCTGTTCCTCATCTTCCCGGAGCTTCTTATTTACCAAAGCGATCACCAATTCATTTTTATCTTTAAAAAATTGGTAGATGGTTTTCTTCGACATCCCCAAATGCCGGGCGATATCATCCATAGTGACACTCTTAATGCCTGCCGTTAAAAACAGGTCCTCGGCTCCTTCAATTATTCGTTCTTCTGATATC
>CAZZUU010000386.1:0-4031 GCA_964657275.1 uncultured Mucilaginibacter sp.
TGCAATACCTGTTTGGCCAACATGTTCACTATGCGGGCGCCATCCGGCGTCTGACACCGGTTTTGAGCAGGCCAGCGCTGCGCCAAGCAAGTCGGCCAGTTCTTCTATCATTCCCCAGTTTTCGGGCCCCTTAAGGCCACGCCCGGCCGAAACAACTATATCCGCATCCGGTAGCGAAACTTTATCCGCCGAGCGGACAATTTCGTTCATCATGGCTTTAAAATCCGACGCCTTCGTTTCCGGGTTAAAATCTTCAACTTTAGCCCCCGAACCCTTTTCAACTATCTTATACGAGTTTGGTGTTAAAGAGATCACTTTATTTACAGAAGTTAATTCAACAACCGCAAATGCCTTACCGGAGAAGGCCGTTTTTTTGACTTTAAACTTGCCGCCATCTTGTTCGGGCAACGCAACTGCGCCATCGGCAACGCCTGCCTCCAGCTTTACACCGATTCGCGGTGCCAGGCCACGACCTGAAAATGAGTTGGAAATTATAATTATATCAGCGCCTTCTTTTTTTGCAGCTTCAGCGATTACCGAAGCATAGGCCTGGTTAACAAAGTTCTTTAATTTTTCGTTCGATACATTCAATACCTTTTCGGCACCGTAATTGCCAAGTGCGGTTAATTCTGCGGCGCTAACATCGCCGATGGATATAGCCGTAAGGTTGGTATTGTTTCGATCGGCTATCGCCCTGGCATAAGAAATTGCCTCAAAGGTTGATTTTTTGAATTTTCCTTCCGCATTCTCTGTATAAACTAAAACTGACATAGTATAATCACTAAGATCTTCGATCTGTAAAATTTATTAAATAACCCTTGCTTCGCCATGTAACAGCTCAACCAGTTTGGCGGTGTCGTCTGCGGCAACCAGTTTAACCTGCCCCCGCGGTGCCGGTGTTTCATAACTAACCACTTCTGAAAATGTTTTCACATCAACCGGTTCAATAACAATTAAGGGCTTGGTCCGTGCCGACATAATGCCCCGCATATTCGGTATTTTAGGTTCGGCAACGCCCTCGGCGCACCCGGCGACAAACGGCAATGGTATCGTTAAAACTTCCTTTCCGCCTTCAATCTCGCGTTCAACAACGGCGGAATTATTTTCGATAGCTAATTTTTTTATAATGGATACAGATGGGAGGTCTAAAAGCTCACCCAGCATTGCGGCCACTTTTGAACCGTTGTAATCGATAGATTCGCGGCCTGTTAATATCAGGTCAAACGGATTTGCTTTAACATATTGCGCTACCTGGAAAGCAACGAACCAGGCATCATGCGGTTTGGCATTAATGCGCACAGCATCAGTTGCGCCGATGGCCAGGGCTTTACGGATAGTCGCTTCTGTATTTACCTCTCCAACATTTATTACTGTAACCGACCCGTTACCGCCATCGGTGAGCTCAATTGCCCGTGCCAGAGCGATCTCATCGTATGGATTCAATATAAATTGAACGCCATTGGTATTAAATTGGGTGTTGTTATCGGTAAAAGTTATTTTTGTTGTGGTATCAGGAACATTACTAATACATACCAGGATTTTCATCATAAAGATTTTTGCAAATTTAGTTAAAAAAGAGAGAGTAAAAAATGCAGACAGGCAGATTAGAAAAGCTATTGGAATTTATTGCGAATGAACCCGAAGATCCGTTTTTGAAATATGCGCTGGCGACAGAATACCTGCGCCTAAATCAAAGCGATAAAGCGCTCACCTATTATGAGGATTTGATAAACAACCACCCCAATTATATAGGTACTTATTATCATTTGGGGAAATTATACGAGGCGCTAAACCGCAAACAGGATGCGATAAATACTTACCAAACCGGTATGAAAATAACCCGTGAACAGCGCGATAATCACGCCTTTTCGGAATTACAAACGGTTTATAATGAGTTGGTGGATGATTATTAGACCATAGTCCATGGTCGATAGTCCATAGTAGGATTGACCATAGACGATAGTCTTTAGTCCACAGATAGAATTTAAATTAATAACAATACTTCAACATTCAAAATTATTGTCTACGGACCAACGGTCATAGACTAAATACGATCAAACCATGGTCCATCGACTATGGTCCATGGACTAAAAACAATGAAGAAACGCCAGCTGCTGTTTTTACGTGATGTACTGATCTACACCTTTACGGCGTTCGGCGGTCCGCAGGCGCATATAGCGGTTTTGCTGCGTGAGTTTGTAGAAAAGCGCAGGTACGTTACCGAGGAAGAACTAATGGAGCTAAATGCCCTGGCGCAATTATTACCCGGTCCGTCCTCTACGCAAACGCTAATCGGCATTGCCTGGAAGGTTGGCGGGCTGCGCCTGGCTATTATCAGCTTTTTTATTTGGGTGCTGCCTTCCGCTTCTATTATGTGCATTGCGGCGATTAGCTATCAAATGTTTGCCGATAAAACAAAGTTTACTGAGGTGCTGCGTTTTGTGCAGCCTATTGCGGTTGGAATTGTAGCTTACGCCACTTATACCTTTGCCAATAAGTTTCTAAAAACAAGGGTCAGCATGATGCTTGCTATCGGGTCGCTTATCGCGACATTAATACTGCAAAATGCCTACGCATTTCCGCTGCTTATTTTGTTAGGCGGAATTATATCATCGGCCCTGGAAACCCAACCGCAGGAGAATGAATTGCGCGTGAAATTATTTTCGAATGTGAACCCTAACAAGGTTGGTTATTTCATTGGTATCCTGCTTTTCTTCGCAGCATTAGGCGCTTTGATCAATCAAACTTCGCCGTTTAGCTTACCTATTCGGCTTTTCGAGAACTTTTACCGCAACGGGATATTGATATTTGGCGGTGGGCAGGTTTTGGTGCCCCTGATGTACACGGAGTTTGTAGAAGTGAAGCATTATTTAACCCGGCCGGAGTTTCTGTCGGGATATGCGTTACAGCAGGCTTTGCCGGGGCCAACTTTTTCATTCACCTCGTTTTTAGGCGGTATCAGCATGGCCAATAAAGGCGGAAGCATCATGGGCCAGGTTTTTGGGAGCATTGTAGCGGTTATCGGCATAAATTCACCCGGACTCATACTTATCCTATTCATCGTTCCGTTTTGGAACGACCTTAAGAAAATTACCCGGATAAAAAATTCACTAAGTGGTATTAATGCGGTAGCGGTTGGCTTTATGGCTACAGCACTGATCTTATTGGCAAGGCCATTTGGCCTCGATTGGATGGCTTACCTGGTGATGGCTGTCACTTTTGTGCTTTTACAATTCACCAAAATAAAAACGCCAGTAATTATTGTTATTGGAGTAGTGCTGGGGTTGGTGTTTTAGGTTCCCCAACCCCCTAAAGGGGAGAAATGATGAACAACCCTCAATACACCTGTGTATTCCAATTCGTTTATAGCCATCTGCAATTTTGAGTTGGGGGAATATAATCGCGACAAATGAAAAGGTGTTTTCTATCTGCCCGAATTTTTTCTTAAGAAAGGTGAGTTACCGATAAGAATCGTCAGAGCGCCAAAAAGGGCCCCTTGTAAAACTATCATTAATTCCCGATTGAACGGAAGATAAGCTTTAATACCGCTAACATTCGGGGCATAGTCCCGTTCCATGCTTGTAGTATGAATAATCAATGATTCCATAAGCCATCCCAGGTTTACAAATACAGTTAAAATAAAAATAAAATAAACTCTATTGCCAAGTTTTTTGAAGAATAGGATAAGTGGGAGAACAGACCCCAACGCTACAAGCCAAAATGCAAAATTATATGGTCCCATTGCGCGTTCCTGAAAATATAAATAGTTAGTTGATTTTGCTGGGGAGAGAGCCAGTAGTATGAAATATATCAACATCAAACTAGAATAAGATAGCAATACCCATTTTATAATACTGATGGCGTTTTTTGTATCGAAATTTTTCTTAAATAGTTTACTGGTGAGAATTATAACTAGAACACTTATAAAAATTCCTTTTATGAAATAGGTATTGATGAACCCAATAATCTCTACAAATATCGTCACCAACTTTGTTTAATGAATTGTGATATGTTAAAATTGTTTAATGAAT
>CAZZUU010000387.1:0-4024 GCA_964657275.1 uncultured Mucilaginibacter sp.
GAAATCAAAGGCGCCTGTCATCTGGAAGCAGTCCATTACTTCTGGGAATTTTGCAACTTCCTGTTCAAATCGGGACAGTGTAGTTGCAGAATGGTCGCTCAAAAGCACGTGGCTAAAGGCAAGCAAACTCTTATTGATTTTTTTTCTATCCAATAATGCCACACAACGCTGGATATAACCTTGTTCTTTTAGTCTTCTTATCCTGTCATGAACCGTAGCGACGGATTTCCGTAATTCGAAAGAAACTTCTTTGTTGGTGAGTAACGCATTCCTTTGAAGAAGCCTTAAAATCGCCAAATCTGTTACATCCAATTCATGCTGTGCCATATATCAATAACTGCAAAAGTGTAAAAACAAACAATAATAAGTAATTGAAGGATCAAAACTGAAAAATATCTAATTAAAATGGAATTTTTCCATAAAATTTCCGAAATAATTAGAAACCATTGTAAGTTATATCCAATATATTGAATTTTATCCTATTAAAATTACCCTATGAAAAATATCGAAGCAATTTGCTTAACTGAAGATCTGGAGGATAAATTTCACCATCTATGGCATTTGGTAGGTAACACGCCGATGATCGAACTGCAATATAAATACAAAGGCAACTCCAGCAATATTTATGCTAAATGCGAAAATTACAATCTAACAGGAAGTATAAAAGACAGGATGGCCCTGCACATTATGTACCAGGCTTACAACAATTGTAATATAAAACCGGAAGACACTATTGTAGAAGCAACCAGCGGAAATACAGGGATATCGTTTGCGGCTATTGGTAAGGCATTGGGCCACCGGGTAAAAATCATTATGCCGGATTGGTTAAGCAGGGAACGCATAGATATTATAAAAAGCATGGGTGCGGAGGTAATTTTGATTAGCAAAGAACAGGGTGGTTTTTTAGGCAGCATTGAGTATGCGAACCTCATCTACCAATCGGAGAACGATATCTTTTTACCCAGGCAATTTGAAAATAAATACAATGCGCAGGCACATGAGCGCACGACAGGGAAAGAAATATGGCGGCAACTTGCATCAAATGGAATGATTGCTGATGCCTTTGTTGCTGGCGTTGGTACAGGTGGTACAGTAATGGGCGTTGGCGGCTACCTTAAAATGATGAATCCAAAAGTTAAAATTCATCCGCTTGAACCGGCCGAGTCGCCTACGCTAAGCACCGGTTATAAAGTTGGCAGCCACAGGATACAGGGTATATCAGATGAGTTTATACCTGAAATTGTTAAGCTGGATAGTTTGGACGAAGTTATACAAGCGAATGATGGTGATGCAATAATTATGGCCCAAAAACTGGCCAGGCAGTTGGGCCTGGCTGTTGGTATTTCTTCGGGTGCCAACGTGATCGGCGCTATAAAACTCAAAGAAACAATGGGGGCTGATGCCATTGTGGTGACAGTGCTTAGCGATGATAATAAAAAATATTTGAGTACCGACCTGGTGAGGGACGAACCTATAAAAGAGGGTTACGTATCGTCAAGCGTGACTTTTACCGGATACCATCCTATTGGCAGGCTTACAAATACACTGCAATAAATTTCTAATCAATATAGTCGTAAAATCAAAATAAAGATGAGAACAAAAACTATTTTAATAGCTGCCATTCTTTTAATGACAGCCACTATCTCCCGGGCACAAATATTAACCCCGGTACACTGGAGCTATGCCGCCAAACGAACCGGAAAAAACGAAGCTGTTGTGTTTTTTAAAGCCAGTATCGATGCCGGTTGGCACATTTATTCCCAAACGGTAAAAGATGGCGGCCCCATAAAAACGAGTTTTACATTTTCTCCGTCGGCAGCTTACACACTGGTTGGCAACGTAATTGAGCCTACGCCTATAACAAAGAACGAAAAGGTGTTTAATATGGATGTAAGTTATTTTGAAAGGTCGGTGATATTTCAACAGAAGGTTAGGCTGAAATCAAAGCAAACGAATGTAAAAGGCACACTTGAATATATGACCTGCAATGATCACCAATGCCTTCCGCCAGACGATGTTGATTTTAATATAGCCGTAAAATAATCATGTTAAAAAGATTGACCAGGTATCAATGGCTTATCTGGCTATTGGCAGGAACGTTATTGTTTTGTTCATCCGAAGCAGCGGCCCGGGATACATCAGCTACCGCAGGTCTGACATTTACGCCGGTGGCAAATAATCCAACAACGGCAGCTAAGATAGCTGATGTGCCAAAAATTAAAGCCGTGGCCATCAAACAGGAAAAGCGCTCGCTTTGGGCGATTTTTGTTGAAGGTTTGCTGGGCGGCTTTGCTGCCTTGCTTATGCCTTGTATTTTCCCTATGTTGCCCCTTACGGTTAGTTTTTTTACAAAGGGACAAAACAAGGGAAATGCTGTTCGGAAGGCGGTTCTGTATGGGCTCTCCATCATCGCTATATATGTAGTGCTGGGTCTGCTGGTAACGATAATCTTTGGGCCCGACGCATTAAATAGCCTCTCTACAAACGGTGTGTTTAACTTTTTCTTTTTTCTGCTGCTGGTGGTTTTTGCAGCATCCTTTCTTGGCGCTTTCGAAATCACGTTGCCCAACTCCTGGATAAATAAGATGGATAGCAATGCGGATAAAGGAGGTTTGGCAGGGCTGTTTTTTATGGCAGCTACGCTGGCCCTGGTGTCCTTTTCGTGTACCGGCCCAATCATAGGCACTTTGCTGGTTCAGGCGGCAACTACGGGCGCGCTATTAGGCCCCGCTGTTGGTATGTTTGGCTTTGCACTTGCGCTTTCTATCCCATTCGCCTTATTTGCTATTTTCCCAAGCCTGTTGCAGTCACTGCCTAAATCCGGAGGCTGGCTGAACAGCGTAAAAGTTGTTTTAGGTTTCCTGGAGCTGGCCTTTTCCCTGAAATTCCTGAGCAATGTCGACCTGGCCTACCACTGGCAATTGTTTGACCGGGAAGTGTTCCTGGCGCTGTGGATCATCATCTTCGCTTTAATGGGCTTTTACCTGCTTGGTAAACTAACATTCACTAATGATAGTCCTTTAACATCCATTCCTGTGCCCAGGCTTTTTTTATCAATAATAGTACTCGCATTTACTATATACCTGGTGCCCGGCTTATGGGGCGCACCGCTAAAATCTGTTTCTGCCTATTTGCCGCCGCAGTATACCCAGGATTTTGATCTCTATACCCCGACGTTAACAGGAAGCAGTGGGAACATCGCTAAAGCAAATCGCACGGCACATAAATATTCAAACATTTTTCATGCTCCCTTAAACCTTGATGCATTTTTTGATTACGATGAAGGCCTGGCTTACGCCAGATCGGTAAACAAGCCGGCTATGATTGATTTTACCGGCCATGCCTGCGTAAACTGCCGAAAGATGGAAACTACGGTATGGCCAGATAAGGAAGTTTATAAGCGCATCAGTCAGGACTATGTATTGATACAATTATATGTTGACGACAAAACAGACCTGCCTGTAACAGAACAAACGGTAACTGCATCGGGAGCATCCATAAAAACAATTGGTAAAAAATGGAGTACGCTACAGGCCGAAAAGTTCCAGGCGAATTCGCAGCCGTTTTATGTATTGCTTAATGACAAAGGCAATTTACTTGTTCCGCCGCAGGGCGCAGATTATGATCCAAAGAATTACTTAAACTTTTTAGATAGCGGGATAAAAGCATTCAACAGCGCCGCTAAATAGACGATATCTTCATCATGTTCTTTATAAATCAGTTAATAGTTATGGCACCCGGGAGAAGACGGGTGCTTTTTTGTTTTAATATGATCACTCCAATTAATAAGTGACTCTTTTTACGGATTTACACGGATTTTCGCAGAAGAATTGCCCATTTAAAATATTTCGCAGCGGTACGGTGTTATAATCGCTTATTAAGAAACTGTAACCAGCTCCGTGCCCACAAAAACAAAAAACCTCCAGAAACAATCTGAAGGCTTTTGACTTTTTAATTTTGATTTTAAAATGTGGTATCAGCTGGGATCGAACCAGCGACACAAGGATTTTCAGTCCTTTGCTCT
>CAZZUU010000388.1:0-3996 GCA_964657275.1 uncultured Mucilaginibacter sp.
GTAACTAAATTATTTAATCTCTTTATGAACGGTTACTTTCCTTAATACCGGGTTAAATTTCTTCATCTCCAGTCTTTCGGTAGTATTCTTTTTGTTCTTGGTGGTAATGTAACGAGACATACCAGGCATACCGCTTGTTTTATGCTCGGTGCACTCTAAAATTACCTGAACCCTGTTGCCTTTCTTAGCCATTTTCTTTATTTATTGAGTTAGCGAATTGGCGAAGTAGTGATTTGCATTGTTGTAAGGTTTAACCTAATCAACTCAATCAACCATTCACCTAATCAACTACTATATGTATCCCTTTTTTACAAATTTACTGATACAAGCACTTATGCCGTTTTTGCTGATAGTTTTAACAGCAGATGTAGATACCTTTAAGGTTATCCATTTATCTTCTTCAGGAATGTAAAACTTCTTAAGTTTTAGGTTCGGATGAAATCTACGTTTGGTTTTAACGTTTGAGTTTGAAACGTTATTACCAACCAAAGATCCTTTTCCTGTTAGATCACAAATTCTTGACATGACAAATCTTTTTAATTCTACCCCTTTTTGTAAAGAGTTTGCAAATATCAGGATTTTAAGTTGAATAGGCAATAGTGGTTTAAAATATTTTTTAAATTTACCATTCTTGTTATTGTACGGATTATTTACGTACATTTGTTATAAGAAACATTTTTATGGAAAATCAATTAACATTATCCGAAAAAGGCCGTTTTGATGCAAAAATACCCAAAGCTCAAAAACAACTTTTTGAATATGCAGCTCATTTGGGAGGGTTTAGAACACTGACAGATTTTATTATTAATGCGGTACAGGAAAAGGCCAATACCATTATTGAAGAACACAATACTATTCTTGCATCAGAAAAAGACCGTGAAATATTTTTTGATGCGATAATGAATCCGCGAGGTCCGAATAAAAAATTACACGATGCCGCCGAACGTTATAAATTATTCATACAAGAGAATAAATGAGCGTTCAAATAGAGTTGCTGAACTCTTCATTAAATAAGAAGAATTTCAGTTGCGGTAAGGCTATGCTGGATAATTACCTGCATACGCAAGCAAGCCAGGACGTTAAACGCAAACTATGTGTTGTATTCGCAATGTTTGAGGATACCATCATAAAAGGCTACTATACGCTTTCAAACGCATCAATCCCCGCTGAATTGTTGCCGGAAGCCATTAAAAAAAAGATGCCGGGTTCTTATAAAGCACTTCCGGTAACCCTACTTGGAAGATTGGCGATCGATGTAAAATTTAAAGGACAAGGTCTGGGAGGCATTCTGTTAATAGACGCGCTGAAACGATGTTTTTCTGTTGCTGGTGAAAGCTTAGGGTCAATTGGAGTGATTGTTGACCCGTTAGATGAAGAAGCGGTTGCCTTCTACAAAAAATTCGGGTTCGTCCTGCTGCCAGATAGCGGAAAAATGTTTCTGCCGATGGCGGATGTGGCACAGTTGGGGTTGTGATTTGTAGTGTTGAGATTGGCCTGCTACATTTCAGCGGAGCACGAGTGCCCCACTTCTTTTGGCCTTCGCTGCACATCGCGCTTGAAAAGGAATAGGCAATAGTGGTTTAAAATATTTTTCAAAAAGATTTAAGCTTTAATAAGTTATTCAAATCCCTGTCAATAATAAGTTATGAAACGGGTAATTGTGAATGGCTCGTTACCCTCAATAATTCTGGCCTTTTTTGTCCAGTTTCCGTTTTTATCGAACGATTGGTATTTATAAGTTGTTGTATCAGCAAATTTTTCCGCCCGCAAAAACGCGTCCTTTTCAAGCAGAAGGTGCTGGCTGTTATATTTATATTTTTCCGAAAACCGGAGTTCTGTTTCTAAATAGAGATCAGCCTCGATCATATCTCCCGCCTCATCATATTTATAAAAGTATTTCTCCTGCAAAGGTTCCATAGAATATTTTTTAACCATGTCAGTATTGGTGCTTTTTCGCGCAATCCGGCCGTAACTATCACATTGGTAAATATCGTTCCCCAGTTCAGCGCTCATCATTGCCACTTCTGTCCTTATCCCGGCTTTATCGTATTTATAGTCATAGGTGATAGTGTTGCGCTCACCGCGCGTAACGCTTTCATGCGTTTGGATTGCATTGCCTTGTTTGTCAAAGTCGGTTACAATGATTTCCGGTTTGCCGGATGTTACATCCTCAAACATTTCCTTTACCTGCTTTACCCTGCCGTTCAAAATCTCGAAGGGTTCATAATAATTGACTGTAACGTGAGGTTTATGGTTTGCCTTGCAGGATATGATGACGAAAATGGCAAATATTAATATCGATCTATTCATGGATAATTCAATAGACAAGGCAATAAATAAAGTTATCAATAATTCCGGTATACAAATTATATATAGTCGTTAAGTTAAAAATTGCTAATTTTCGCTCACCAATTTTTAGTCTATGAAAGCGCCGATGAAGATCAGTTCATTTGAAGAATACCAGCAGGTTTATAAACAAAGTGTAGAGCAGCCCGAAGAGTTTTGGGCCGGCATTGCCGATAACTTTCTATGGCGCAAAAAGTGGGATAAAGTGCTGGAATGGAACTTTAAAGATCCGCTGATAAAATGGTTCCAGGGAGCAAAGCTCAATATTACTGAGAACTGCCTCGACCGCCACCTGGATACTTTGGGTGATACGCCTGCCATAATTTGGGAACCCAACGACCCATCAGAAAATCATCGCATATTAACGTATCGACAGTTATACGAAAAGGTTTGCCAGTTTGCCAATGTGCTCAAAAATAACGGTGCAAAAAAAGGCGACCGGATTTGCATTTACATGCCGATGGTGCCGGAACTGGAAATTGCGGTGCTGGCATGTGCACGGATAGGAGCTATCCACTCGGTAGTTTTCGGCGGGTTTTCGGCGCAGTCCATTGCCGACAGGATACAGGATGCCACCTGTAACATAGTAATAACTGCAGATGGCGGCTATCGGGGAAATAAAGAAATACCATTAAAAAACATCATTGATGATGCATTAGTTCAATGCCCTTCTATACAGCGGGTGATTGTACTTACACGTAGCCGCACACCCGTTTCAATGATAAAGGGTCGGGATGTTTGGTGGGAAGATGAAGTTAAAAAAGTGGAGACCCAGGGCAATATAGCTTGCGAAGCTGAAGAAATGGATGCCGAGGATATGTTGTTTATCCTTTACACATCCGGCTCAACCGGCAAACCAAAGGGTGTAGTGCATACCTGCGGGGGGTATATGGTTTATACCGGTTACACTTTTACAAATGCATTTCAGTACAACCAGGGCGAGGTTTACTTTTGTACAGCCGATATCGGCTGGATCACCGGGCATTCCTATATCGCCTATGGCCCGCTTTCGCAGGGTGCTACAACCGTGTTATTTGAAGGCATCCCTTCATGGCCCACCCCGGGACGTTTTTGGGATATTGTTGAAAAATACAAGGTAAATATATTGTACACCGCACCGACTGCTATCCGTTCGCTGATGAGTTTTGGCGACGATGTGTTGCAAGGCAAAGATTTCAGCTCCATTAAAAAATTAGGTTCAGTAGGCGAGCCGATAAATGAAGAGGCCTGGCATTGGTTTGATGAAAAAATAGGCCAGGGAAAATGCCCTATTGTGGATACCTGGTGGCAAACTGAAACCGGCGGGTTTATGATATCGCCAATAGCAGGCATTACAAAAACTAAACCCGGTTATGCCACGTTGCCGTTGCCGGGCGTCCAGCCGGTTTTGGTAGATGAAAATGGGAAAATATTGGAAGGTAATGGCGTAAGTGGAAATCTATGTATCAAATTTCCGTGGCCGGGAATGCTGCGCACTACCTACGGCGACCATAACCGGTGCCGCACTACCTATTTTGCAAGTTATCCCAACATGTATTTCACCGGCGATGGCTGCTTGCGCGATGAGGACGGCTATTACCGCATCACCGGCAGGGTTGATGACGTGCTGAACGTATCTGGCCACCGTATTGGTACCGCCGAGGTCGAAAA
>CAZZUU010000389.1:0-3978 GCA_964657275.1 uncultured Mucilaginibacter sp.
GAAGCCACTGGATGTGGTATATTTTTCCGCAGGTAAAGGGACTGGGGTTTAGCTCCACCTCGCAGCTTTACGGGATAAAGGATTTGAAAGAGGGACAATTATATTTGCGTCACCCGGTTTTAGGCACCCGGCTCACAGTTATCAGCGAGGCACTCCTGGCCCTGGAAACCAATAATGCCAATGATATATTCGGCAGCCCCGACGACCTGAAATTGCAGTCGAGCATGACATTGTTTGCAGCCGTAAAGGATAGCGACCCGGTATTTCAGCAGGTGCTCGACAAATTTTTCCAGGGCAAACCCGATCAGCAAACGCAAACTATCTTAAATCGCCAACCGAAGTAATGGCCAGGTTTTGAGAACTTAAAACCAGGGGTTATGCCGATCCGCTGATAGGCCATAGCCGTTAACTTAAGGAAATATTAAATATTTTACTTGCTCCGTTAGGTGCAAAATATGGGTAGAAAATAAAAATGAAACGTTTAGCGTGCCTTAGGTACGCAACATCGGCGAGGTTCCGTACCTAACGGCACGGTTTTTTGGCTTTTTTTGTGTCTACCGAGGTTTGGCCCTTACAGGGCCGGTTCTTAGGATAACAGCTATGGCCGATAGGCGGACCTCACTGGATATTCACGCCTGCAAGGTATGCCATCTGTCACTGCCTATCGCGTGCCTGCTTTGCCTGAGGGGTACTGATCCGCTGATTAGCGGACAGCATGACTTGTTGTTTTAAAACTTTTACCAAACGCTAACAATACGCCTGTTCTACCTACTCCGCATCGGGGTTCAGCCGATTAAAGGCAATTTTCAATTCCCCGGCGCTTGCAGTTGCCATTGTTTGGCTGAAGCCAAAGGCAGCTTCGGTTTGGCCTTCTTTCAACTGTTCAAATACCGAGTTAATAAAATCACTTACCGGGGGTGCGGCATCATGCAAGCCCTTGCCGCCGAGATCAGTATTAAGCGCCGGCGGGATTAATTCGATCACCTCGATATTTTTTGATTTTAATAAGTGACGCGCAGAGAGCGTAAATGAATGGAAAAACGCCTTGGTGGCTGAGTATACAGGCACCTTTGTTAAAGGCACAAAAGACAGGCCCGAGGTTACATTAATAATGGTGGTTAGCGATTTTAAATTAATAAAAAGCGACATTAAATGAAGTGGGGCCTCGATATTGGTGGTAATTTCGTTTTTAGCACGTTCAAGAAAATCGGGGTCGGTAATGTTCATCCATTGTTGTATGCCCGCATTGTTTACCAGTACATTTAAATCGCTGTGATGGGCCACTATCCAGTCAAAGAGTTCCACGCGCTGGGCTTCGACAGCCAAATCGCAAATGCGGGTGATTACTGAGGGAAATTTATCGACCGCTTCATTTAAAACATCTTCGCGTCGGCCACAAATAATAACAGTATTGTTTTCCTGTATAAACCGTTCGGTGAGGCCCAGGCCGATACCGCTCGCCCCGCCGGTAATTAATATTTTATTGTTGGATAGTTTCATGGTTGCGTTTGTGAGGTATAAAATTGCAATAAAAATTAGATTCAGGTAGTAAGTTTACCCGTTTTGTAATTGCGATCCGCCGATAAGCGGAGTGGAAATCGCGTCGCCGTGCATAGCCGCCGTACATATTTGTGAGCCATAGTTACGAGATTGCCGCGCTGCGCTCGCAATGACAAAAAAATTAATTCATCACCTAAATCTTATGCGGATCACCTAACGGGTTTTCGGCTTGTTTAAATAAAGCCGCTTCGCTTTCTGAAGAAACATGCGCCACCGCAGCATCCGGTACGGGCGTGTTCATGCCGTCATTTATAGGTCCTAAAACTTCTTTTTTTTCTTTTATTCCGGTTACTATTCTTTTTCGCTTTGCCATTCTGATTGTGTTAATTTTTTGATTCAATTTTTGTGTTATCATCGGGAACTGTAAACCAAAAGGTTGTGCCTTTTCCTAATTCGCTTTCTACCCCCATATCGCCGCCATGTATCCTGATAATTTCTGCACAGATATACAAGCCCAGCCCTAAACCGGATATCCTATTATTATCCTTTTCGAGCCTGAAATAGCGGTCAAAAAGATTGGCTAAATTTTCGGGACGGATGCCATCTCCAAAATCGCTGACCGAAACCTTCGTTAACCCGTCTTTATGTTCGGCGTCAACAATGATTTCGAAGGAATTTGCAGCATATTTAACCGCGTTATTAACGAGGTTTACCAGCACCTGGTCGAGCTTATGGCGGTCGGCAAAAATGGTAAAGTAAGGGTCGCCCCGATAATTAATATGATACTTGCCTTCCAGCCGGATATGGCTGCAGCAATCATCAACCAGTTCTTTTAATACAAAAGTGGTTTTGTTGAGTGATAAATAACCCTGTTCTATTTTGGTGGAACTCAACAGGTCGTCTACCAGGTTATTGAGTTTGGTTACATTTCTTTCGGCATTTTGCGCCATTTTAATCAAATGTTCGGTAACCAATGTACCGCTTTTTAAAAACCTGCCCATCAATTGCAGGTTAGCCTTGAGGCTGGTGATCGGCGTTTTTAGCTCATGGCTGGCCACACTAATAAATTCCTCTTTATGCAGTTTTAACAGGCGTTGTTCCGTTATATCCTCAATAATGGTATAACCCAATGAACCCTCTTTATCGGGAAACAAAATGGAAGTTACCTGGCACCAGATAATAGTCTCGTCTTTTTTGATGAGACTGGTGTCCAGGCAAAAAAATGGGGTTTCGCGCTGCCATAAATGCTCCTGCAGTAGTTTCCAGTGTGCGTGATGCTCAGGCGGCGAATAATCGAGTATGCGGGTACCGATAATATCTTCTTTGGTATCATAACCCAAAAGTTTAACCAATGCCGGGTTAACGTCGATTATTTTAAGATCTGCCGAAATTATTTTATTGGCTAATCGCGAATATTCAAATATAGTGCGGAACCTTTCCTGGTGATCGCTATCATTTAACTTTGGGTTTTCCAGCTTTAATTCGGCATTATCGTTTTTTAGGGTTTCCATCGGTGTAAGTACATTCCTTGAATTCCATTAACATGACATCAGCAGAGAGGAATGATTACTCGTCTATAGAAGCAAAAAAATGAGCTATTGTTTGATTTGTGGAGAGCTATTGTTTTTATATGTGTTCGCCACTGATGATTAACCCGCCCGCTTAAGCGAACAATAACGGTTACCCGCACGAACGGAAAAGCCGAAAAACTGCCATTTTTGCATCATTTGCATCACACTACATCATCCGGGCACGTAACCAACTGATAATCAATTCCAGCTGCATCACGTACATCAACTGCATCATCTGCATCATGTATTTGTGATGCAGATGATGCAACTTGTAAGCAATAGGTTTTATTCACTAAATTCAATATCTTACCTCAAAAAACAAAACCGAATACTAAACGTTTTTACAGGTATATGAAAAAGAAAAACACGCTTATAGCTATAGCGGCCGGTGCGGGCATAGCCGGTTTGGCCTATGCGTTATGGCCAAAAAATAAGATCCCTAAAAGCGCTATTGTTGATCCGTTTGATAAAAACAAATACCTGGGGCTTTGGTACGAAGTGGCGCGTCTGCCAAACCGTATTGAGAAAAACCTGCAAAACCTCACCGAAGAATACTCGCTGAACGAGGATGGCACTATAAAGGTAGTTACCCGTGCCTACAACTTCGAGAAGAATAAGCCCGTAGAGGCAGAAGGCACCATTAAATTCACCGGCCCCGAAACCCGGGGAAAGCTGAAAGTGGCCTATTTTTTACCGATCTTCTTGGACTACAATGTGTTGGATGTTGACAGTAGTTACCAATACGCACTGGTATCGGGCAATAGCATGGATTACCTGTGGCTGTTATCGCGCGAAAACAATATACCGGATGATATCAGGCACCGCTTCCTGGCAAAGGCTAGCGCTTTAGGCTTCGAAGTTGGCCAACTGGAGTGGATGGACGGATCGCAAATTATTTAGCAGAACA
>CAZZUU010000390.1:0-3970 GCA_964657275.1 uncultured Mucilaginibacter sp.
AGGGTGCTCATCGAAACCTGCAGGGATTAAGATATTAGCCCCAAGGTACATTGGACGACCCCAGAATTTGGTTAACATGGCGCTCTGTATCCTGATGTGCTTAATGTATTTTGTATCTTCCGGTTGCTTTATCGGCGGGATGATCTTTGTTATAAGTAATGGAATTTCGTTCGTGTGTGCCGGATCAAAATGTATTTTTACCGGCACGGAATAAATATTTCCGGGCGCAATGTTCCAGTGCTGGCCCTCGCCCCTGTCCATCGGCAGTTTTACAGTTTGCCCGGTTTGCAGGTGAAAGGTTTCATACTTATGCATCAAAACCTGCACATAGTAATCGCCCGCAGGTACGTCCTTCAGCCTTTCAATGGGGTATCCTATGGCCTGCACATCTGCCAGTTCGCTGGTATTGGGTTTCCAGCCTTCTATGTCTTCACCGAAAATCAATTGGGTATCAGCGCCGTCGCCTACCTCAAAACGGGGCTCCGCTTTATTGTTTTTAGAAAGTAACAGCATTAATCTCCCGTCTAACGCAGGTTGATTAAGTGCCGGATCAATCGTAATCCTGAAAGTTTGCGCATACGCTGAACCGGAAATTAGCAGCAGGAAAAGGATTTTTTTCATGGGTGGATATTATTTTATACAAAAAAAGTGCCTGTGATATTGACGTGGGTATAGAACGTCCTTTTGCCAGCACTACTGTTGCGCCTGCTGGTATTTATAATGAAGCTGTTTTAAAGTCTCGGTGGCAGCTTCATCTGTTGAAATACCATAACCGGAAACCAGTACGCCTTTTATGCCTGATGCGGAAGCGAGCGCATAAACCGTTGCTTCGTCCGCCGGGTCGGAAGGTCCCTCATAACGATAAAGGTCAACAATTTCGAACTCGTCCGCCAGGTATGCATTTTCGCCATCAGTTAGCTGGTTTTCTTTTAAATTGAAGTCTAAAATATAACCCTGTTTCCTCAGCTGCTCAATTGCTTCTGATACCGTATCGTAATGAAATTGTTGTTTCATGATGTGAGCAGGAATAATAGCTGTTGCGTAAACTTAAGGAATAAATTTTGTAATATCCGGTTTGCAGCCCACAATTTGCTGCCGAGGCGGTATGAGGCTAAAAAATCCGGGCAGCTCTTAGGCATAATTTAAACTTCGCAAATTATTAAACCAATGCGCTTCTCAATTCTTAAATAATTACGAACAACGGTATGCATTCTCAAATCTCAGCCTTATACCGGAACCAGCTAAAATTTGCAACATCTTTAGAAACTGTGCTATTCCCTTGTAACAACATTTTTTTATTTGTTACTTTTAGATCAGCACCGGCAGCTTTTCTGAAATATAAAAGCCAACCTCGTTTAAGCAACCGTATTAAAAAAGAGCGGGAGAGAATTATTAATATAACTGCAACGATTTTCTAATAAACGCTGCGCTGCCTTTAAAGCATCGGCATAGGGCTCGTTTAATATTCTTAATGAAAAATTATCGTGCGCCAGCTGCTGATCCCACAGCCCGCTATGATGCCAGTAATTAAGATTATCCCAATCGGGCCGGTCAATAATCGGGTAAAGACAAATTCCCCAGAACGGAATATTTTTATGTAATATTTTAATGCTTTCGTCTGTAATAAACTTAATCCAAAGCGGTCTGTCTTCACCCGGGTGGCTTGTCTCTGTTAAAATAATGGGTTTATCATAACGGTTATATGCTTCATGTATCAAGTCAGAAAAAGGGCGCCATCTCGGATCTTCAATCTCATTAAGCCATGGTAAAAAATCAGTGAATCCTAAAACCCATTGATTGTTATAATAAAAATTAAAGCCCAGGATGTCAATTAACTCCGGCGAGCCGCCCAGCTCAGGGCAAATACTCCCGGTAAGAATATCCAAAGACTGGTATTGTTCAATATGCATTTTCGCAGCAAGCTCAATTTCGTCATCTGTAGCAAAAAGCGGCGGCACTATATTAACAAGTGGTTCGGTGGTTAGTATGCAGATATCCGGGTTTACCGCCTTCATGGCATAAATACCTTGTATATAAGCTTTCATCAACGCATACTTTACCCGCCAGCCGTTACCGGTACTATATGGCGTGGTGGCGCCTACCTCGCCGCCCAGCCATGATAAAAAGCTCACCTCGTTAATGGGTGTAACTATCAATTGCTCTCCCGCACATTCAGCGTAATAAAACTTTGCAAAGGCGCTGCACAAGCTTGCAAACCGCCTTGAAAAATGGGGATGAAGCGGGCTAAGGTCGTCAGGAAACCCAAAATGGCAAATGTCCCATATTTGCTGAATTCCGCTTTGTCGCCCCTGTTTTAACATCATTTTAACCGTGCTGAAGTCATACACGTATGGAGACTTTTCAACCTGGCTCCAGCATATACCTTCGCGAACGGTTTTGATACCAAAAGACAATAAAAGTTCGTAATCCTCTTTAAGTTTTACAAGGTGATGGGTAATGTCTAACATATTTACCCGCTCACCTGATGAATTAAGCTGATCGGTACATTCAAAGCCACCCATCCAAAACGATTTAACAGGATTGGTATTAATCATTTAAACTTATTTAATGTAAATTAACAGCAGACGGCCATTACTGGGCAACGGAGGCATGTAATTTATTAATTATGACTTGCTTCATCAACTCCAGCATCTTATCGTAAGTTTTGTCCCATGAGTTGAATGAAAGAAATTGATCGACCCTGTTTAGCCAGTTCTTCCGGCTGCTCTTCGGAAGGGATAGCTGGCGTTCAATGGCTGCAACGAAATCCGCGGCCGAATAGCTAATTTCAACTAGCTTATTTGTGCCGTAGGGATTAATTACATCTCTTATGGCGGTAGATACAACAGGCAGCCCCGCTGCAAGATATTCAGGCGTTTTAGTAGGGCTTATAAACTGGGTTGATTCGTTTAGCAGAAACGGAATTAAGGCTACGTCCCATCCCGACATATATAACGGTAACTGCTTATAATCCCTGGGGCCAAGATAGTGGATATTGGCATTTCGCGGCAGCGTACCTTCGTCAATTTTTACAATCGGCCCTATCAAAACAATTTGCCAGTCAGGCCTTTCCGTTGCAATGTGCCTGATTAGTTCTATATCAAAACGTTCGTCAATAACACCGTAAAACCCAAGCTTGGGAAGTAAGCTATTGACCTGGTCGGCAGGGGTATTTTTATTGTCCCTGGCTTTCAGAAAGTGTTTTTTCTCGATACTGCTTGGAAACGGGTGAATATTTGAGTGCTGGTTTTTTTTTGCTTCGTACAATGATACTCCCCCTGTGAAAACTACATCAGCTATTTTAAGCAACTCTTGCTCCAATATCCTCAATCTCTCAGGAGCAAATTTAAACGCTGATAACTCGTCCATGCAATCGTAAATAACCAAATCGGGGGTATATTTCCTGCTAAATTCAAGCGCCATCGGTGTATAATACCAAAACGCATAATTAGAAATATTTTTATTAGCCATGTACTCGTTAAACATTTCCTTTTGAGTTTCTTTAATTTTATCCTGACTTAACCCGGGACAAATGTGCGGCACCATAATTATTACATTTTCATCGCGCTTTGAAAATGAATAATATGCAATATCTTTACCGTCAAAAACGGGTTCCTCTATAAAGGTTACATTGAATGCTTGTGCAAACCGTGATAATAGATGCTGTGGCCTTTGATAAACAAAGTCCCATCTCAGGTGTGAAAACACTATAATATTTTGAGGGATTTTAAGACTGTTCAGGCTTATTTCTCCAGACTTTTTGGTCTCAATTAACTTCATATTCCTATTTTGATTTTCTACAACAAAACAGGTTCCAATGTTCAATTTTTTCTTAAAAAATTATATTATAAATTAATTTGAATATTTATGAGTTAGTGTACGCATGGATTTATGAGCAGAAGAAAAATATTTAAGTCAATATATTTTTATTGTGTATGATTATTAGTTCAATGATATGGACAATCTGTTC
>CAZZUU010000391.1:0-3969 GCA_964657275.1 uncultured Mucilaginibacter sp.
ATGTATTGATTGATGATTTGACAATAAAATTCATCAAATGGCAAGCCGGATGATTTATCTATTGAACGTGTTCAGCCATATGCTACGCTTATTTTATACCCGTGCTCACAATTCCCTCACTATCGAGATCACAATCCTGAACCCGTCGGGGTCTTCAAACGTAATTCCGTTTTTTGCCCAGTAAGGGTTCCTGGGAATTACCGGCCTTATTTTTTCGGCAATAAATTTTTCTTTGATGATATTAAATCCGGCAACGTTTTCGGCATAAAACACCAGCAGGTCATCGTCATCAGGTGAATGAGCAGGAGGAGTGTCTGATACGGTAAACTCCAAATGCCAGTCGCCGCCGGGCATCCCCAAAAATACACCGTCATAATTTTGATGGCCCTTAAAATCTGCCAGCACTTTAAGCCCCAGCACCCGGCCGTAAAAATCAATAATGCGGTTTAAGTTAGTTGTATGCCGGGCAACCCTGAATTTCATAGTGTTAATTATAACTACCAAACTGTGTGCTCAATAAGCAAATAATCAGTATGGCCAATCATTTAAGATCCGTTAAAGTTAATAAAATCTGTTGTTTGCGTATAACATGCAGCATATGGATAATACTTTTTTCAGATACTAACTAAGTAAAAATCATTCTGTAATAAGTAAACTGATAATCAGCCGATAACTGCGATTTCAATCGTAACTATTTGATTATTTTGTAATTACCAAACAAATACCTACCTTGTATCAAATTATTGAAATTTAAACTGTTGCATCGACAGGCAACATGAAGCTACCTTGTTCGTATAAGTAACTAAATTAAAAACAAACCATAGTTAAAAATGGATATACAAGCGTATATCAATACCGGCGTTTTGGAAGAATATTGTCTTGGTCTTTTGAGTGAAGAGGATCAGGCTTATCTTATACAGATGAGCATTCTTTATCCTGAAATAAAGGACGAGTTAACGGAGGTTGAGAGCGCGCTCGAACAGCTTGCCCACGCGGGTGCTATAGAGCCGGGGCTTGGTGTGCGGGAAAGAATAATGGGCATGTTCGGCTTTAACGATACAGAAGAAGAAACCGCAGGGTATCAGCTTCCGCCGATCAGCAAAAACGCCGATTACCAGGCATGGATAAACACCTTTAAGCACCTGATACCATCCGAACCTACAGCAGATATCGCAATGGAAGTGGTAAGGGATGATGAGCAATTCCGGCAGATGCTTGTTGTTTCAAAACAAAACATCCCCGAAGAAGAGCATGGTAATTACCTTGAAAGCTTCCTGATTTTAGAGGGCCGTTGCGAGTGCACCGTTGGCAACAGCATTTACCAACTTGGCGCGGGCGATTTTATAGAAATACCGTTGCACGTAAAGCACGATATCAGAATTTTAACACCCCATGTTACTGCGGTTTTGCAGTATGAGTATATCTGACCTTTCAAACCACGAGAAGCCTTTACGCTCTTGTCGGCCCGTCATTCGCGCGTGAAGACCATACTTTAAGTTATTGGTATACCAATAATTTTGATACATTACCAATCAATTCTTGCCTATGAGCATCTCCAGCTAAATGTTTGACAGTATTAACATTCAAAATAGAGCTATGTTCAACAATAATTTTTTCTGCTGCTTTAAACCATTCAATTGGTATATCATCAATAGTCTTTTTGGGAATAAATCGATACTGGTACTGCTCTGTCTTGATTGAATTTATTTTTTGTATGACTTTTTTTGACATTGCTGCTAATTCATTTACATCTGTACTATGTACAATATCATTATATAATTCAGTCTGACTAAGAAACCTGTCTTCCGTTATTCTGACAGCATTTATAAAGTTAGCTACAGCATTTCTGTCCTCTTCATCCCACCATGAGTCTTTTACACCTGCTTTCAAATATCTCTCTTCCAAAAGTTCTTTCCTTTCTTTGTCGGTCAAGAAACTTCCCACCCTTTCGTACGAATTTCTTGGAATGTCTCCCCAAACAACTCCCCAAGTGGTTACTTTGGACAGGTAATACGATGCTGTAAATTTACTGTCATAGTGCCTAGAAATAGTTAAACCAATAGTCAAATACATATTGTATTCCACCTGTTTGATATATAATCCCTGTGCCCCTGTAATTGTATCTTTAACATTTCGATAGCCCAATTTGCTTAGACCGCGCTTAGTTAGGTCGATTAATTTACTTTTAGTCAGTTTCATTATCAATTTTATTACATACGCGCCTTGCGACAGCGAGAGATTGCCGTGCTATCTCTCGCTGCCATAAATTTCCTGGTTTTTATAATTAGCTTATTGCGTTACCTTATCCCACCAATCCCTTTCGAAAGCCACTACTTTAACCACATTGCCGCCGGCATCTTTGGTGAATTTTAGGGGGAAGCCTATTTGTTTGTTTAAAAAGCTGTCATCGGCTATGGCTATAAAATTTATTTCCTTGCCGTCCCACGACTGTTTAAGCACCAAACCGTCGGCCGAGGCGGTGATTTGAATAAAGGTGCCCTTTTTTCTTTCAAACTCGTATTTGCCCTCAAATGTTTTTAGCTGTGCGGCGCTGAGCGTTACCACAGGAACAGGCACATATTTGTCGACCTTGAGCCATAACTGCTGGCCGCCTACCAGTGCCTGCGCAATTTTGCCGGTTTCGTCTTTCGAGAATACAATCGGTACAAGTTCATCTCCGTCGTCATCCGGCATTTCAAAATTAAATTCTCCTTTGCGTGTCAGCGTAATTTGCTGATCGCCCTCAATTTTTTTGGCAATTAATTTATCACCGACGGCGGTAACTTTAAAATAAGTGTATGCATTCTCTTTTTGCTTGTATATGCCTTCAAAAGCACTCAGCGGGGTGTCCCAGCGGCTATGGGCGGCTGCAATAGTTTTGGCCTGAACAGCCCGGGCAGCAGCCGGAATGGTAAAAAAACAGCTCAATAAAATAAGGGCAAGCGTACATACACTCCGGCATATATAGCTCAATGGGTTTTTGGACTGATAAAACATTTTATGGTTTTTTTATGGTTTGCTTATTAAAGAGATATGCTTTGGCTTGGGCTAAAGTGGCATTTCAAGGTACGGTATTAGCTGCAATAGTGCAAATACTAAGCGGCACAAGAACGCCACGCTTTTGGCTTTTGCCCGGCATTCTTGCGCCAGGTTGAGGGCAGCGTATAACCGGTCTTTTCATTATTTTTTCATTTCATTTATTAACTTTCCATTCTTATAAGTATCCATTCGCAATGTATCTTTCTTTTTGCCTAAATAAACCCAAACCCCGTCTGGCTTGAAACGAGAAGTATCACAATCATTGCAATTTGGCTCATCTGCTTTCCAATATTTTATTACACTCAACCCTCCTGTATTATAAACCCATTCTTCAGATTTAATTGTATGACCATCTTTTGTTGAAAATCCGGTAGATACAAGATATGTCGATGGGGCTGCTATTGCTTTGAACCACAAGAAAGGAAAGGGGGTGCAAAAAAACAACGCAATTACTGTTGACACTTTATAAGATTTTGAGAACCAAATAGCTTTGTTTCTAAAACTCATTATGCCTGTGATTATTAATGTAATAATCCAAAAGCAAGGATATATAAATATGTAAACCATAGACGTAGCATTCGGCATAGTTGAAATGTGCAGCCAAAACAAGAAATTGATTGCATTATAAATAATGGCAATTAATATCGCAGCGGTATTGAACTTCATATTAGTTAGGTCTATTCAATTAATAACTGCAAAACTTACAAAATATAATTGATCCTGATCCCTGAATTTGTATTTTGTCCAAAGTAATCCTGCGGAGGTGCTCATGCGGTTTCAAGGTACGATATCAGCTGCAATAGTTCAAATGCTAAAACTGCACAAGAACGCTACGCTTTTGGCTTTTGCCCGGCACTCTTGCGTCAGGTTGTGGAATCCCGCATAATGTTCTCCAGCTTTTCGCCGTGCGTGCCGATAATCATATGGATA
>CAZZUU010000392.1:0-3959 GCA_964657275.1 uncultured Mucilaginibacter sp.
AGGTTAAAGAAAATTTAAATAACGTTTATACCGGTAATTCGGCAATGGCTCAGATCTCCATAGCTGAAATTTATAACAATAACGTCACTATAAATGAGGTTGAAGCAAAAGTAGATAATCATTCTTTGCATGATTTTACGCCCACCTATGCTTACTACTCCACCGATGATATTTTTTTCTCGGACGAGAAAATATGTTACTTTCCGATAGTATTTCCTAAAAAGAACAGCCAGGCGAACATAAGCTTTAACGAAACTGTTGATGATCCCCGCTATTTTACAACCGTGTACTTCTCAGATGAGTTTGCTGTTAAAGCCAGGGAGGTGACCTTTAAAATTCCGCGGTGGATGAATGTTGAACTAAAGGAAATGAATTTTGGTGCCTGCAACATTCGTAAAACAACCACTTACGACAATAAAAACGATGCTGATATTATAACTTATTTTATTCAGGATCTGCCTGCAATGCGGACTGAGGAGAATAGTCCCGGCCCAACCTATATTTATCCGCACTTACTTGTCCTAAGCAAATCTGCCGTTTCAAATGGCAATAGCTTTCAATACTTTGGTACCCTTGCCGACCAGTATGGGTGGTATAATAAGCTAGCAAAAGAAATAAATAACAATAAAGCTATAATAAGCGCAGAAGCGCAAAAACTCACTGCTGGGCTTACCAACGATATGGACAAAATAAAAGCGATTTTTTATTTTGTAAAAGATAACGTTCGTTATATCGCTTTTGAAGACGGCATGGCGGGCTTTAAACCCGAAAAAGCCGACGAAGTGTTGCGTAAAAAATATGGCGATTGTAAAGGAATGGCCAATTTAACTAAAGAATTGCTCACTTCACTGGGTTTCGACGCGCGCTTATGCTGGTTAGGTACCGATCACATAGCCTACGACTATTCGACTCCGTCATTGTCTGTCGATAATCATATGATATGTGGTTTGGTATATAAAGGAAAAACCATTTACCTGGATGCCACGGAAACATATCTCGGCATTAACGAGTATGCCGAACGTATACAGGGCCGCCAGATTCTTATGGAAAACGGCGACAAGTATATACTTGCCAGGGTGCCGTTAGCCGAACCTACGCAGAATTATGACTACGAAACCAGCAAATTAAGTATTGCCGATAATGCGCTGGCCGGTAACGTTACGCATTTATGGAAAGGTGAGGATAAAGAAGTTGTTTTAGCAGGGTTAAATGGCATTAAAAAAGAAAGGTCGGACGAGGCAATGATAAAATTTTTGTCGAACGACAATAATAATTACAGCATAAGTGACATGAAATTATCGAGCACCGAAAATATGGACAAGGACCTGACGGTTACTTATGCGCTCAATGATAAAAATGCAGTTTCCGTTTTTAGCAAATCTTATTATGTTGACCTTGATCACGACAAAGAGTTTATCAATTTTGCTATAAAAACTGCAGAACGTAAACATGATTACTGGTTTGAGCACAAAATGAATATTTGTAAAGAAACTGAACTCGCCCTCCCCGCAAACTATAAGGCTGCAAGCATCCCTGCGCCTCTAAACATTGTGAATTCCGATTATGAATTTCACATTCAATACGCTTTAGCGCCCGGTAAATTGATCTACAAAAAAAAGATATTGATCAAAAATACACATATGCCAACCAGCAAGTTTGCACAATGGAATACCGATATTGATCAGCTTGCAAAAGCTTATAATCAAAATATAGAACTTAAACCGATAAACGAATGAGATATTTTTTACTTTCTTCACTTTTTTTAATGTTAACCACCTGTCTCTATGCACAGGATAAAGACTACAATGAAAACGCTGCGAAATTGCAAAGTGAAATATGGGATTCGCCGGTTGACGAATTTAAAGTAACGACCGTTCCGGCAAACCTGAAAAACGAAAGCGCTGTTATACTGGCAAGGGCCTATAATGCACAATGGAGTTCTGCCAATAAGTTCAAATTATCAGCACTCGGCATGGGCTTCGCATTTCATGCTCAAAAGCTTGTTATATTTCACGAACGGGTAAAAATAAATGATAAAGCTGCCTTAGGAGACTATTCAACAGTTGAGTATCAAAAGAAGCTCGATAACAGCACCTCAGCTTTTTTAGCACCTAAAATATTGAATACCAAAAATACTTTTATAGGGGCCAAGATCATTAAACCCGATGGTAAACAAGTTGTTGTTAACACCAGCGAAGAAGTTTTACTAAAAAACGAAGCCAAAGACACGAAGGGTAAATTGGCGATTTCTGATTTGCAGGTGGGCGATATCCTCGATTATTATATCGCTAATATTGATATATCGGAGAACGGACAAGGTGTTTCATTTGCGGATAATGAAAATGTACTTGTGTTGGCTAATGAATATCCTATGCTTTATTACAGCATTGATTTTCAGTTTGACAAAAGGGTAAAAACAAAGTATATCTATGCAAACAACGCCCCCCAATTTGAAGAAAATACCGATGGGGATGGCAACTTATCGTTAAGTCTGAAACTGCATAATATTGCGAAATTTCAGAACCATTTATGGACATCCACATATCGGCAATACCCTTATATTGATATAAGCAGCGCGTATATAAAGGGTGCTTATAACAAGGATAAACAATTGGCAAAAGAAAATTCGATGTTCGAAGGATACCGCGATTCCTATGCAGAAAACTTCGGTATTCCGGGGTTTGACGAAAGTGAAAAAGCCACAAAAGATTTTTTCGGCAGCAAAAAGAATTTGAAGAACACAAGTCTTGATTCAGTAATGAAAGTGCTTTATGATGAATGGAAGTTCAGAACTTTTTGCATGTACGACGGTAACGAACTTGACGAAATAAATTCTTTGAATTACAGGAATGCTGCCGGCACTTTTGGATCTATAATAATGGCAACGATGCTTTCAGATATGGATGTTGATTACGATGTTTTACTGGTTGCTTCGCGTAATAGCAATACACTCGAAAACTCCTTTAGCGGCCACGATTTTGATGCCTGTATCAGGATAAACGGCGACAAGCCCATGTATATGTTTTTCGATGACCCGATGACCCACTTTAATGAAATACCGGAGCGTTTCCAGGGAGAGAATGTAGTGGTAATGCATCCCAGGCGCCGAAGCTCAATAAGGTATACGTTTACTTATTCGGATGACGTGCTGCCGGTTGCTGCTGCCGATGAAAATAAACTTGATGAACAGGTTGTGGTAAACATGATGCCTGATATGCAAAAACTGAAAATAGACCGTAACGTAAAGGAAACCGGTAGTTTGCGGCATGATGAGCAAAAGCTGCTGATCCCGGTTCAGGACGTTGACAATGGCTATATGGAATTAATCAAAGGCGAAACGCTTGCGAAACGTTTATCCCACTCGAAGGAGACCAAAAAAAAATTGCAGGATTTTAACGACGCTTTTTCAAAAGAACGCGACCAGGAGTCGAAAAACTTTACCACGGATATTAAAAGCCGGTTTGACCAGGAGCCAAAGCAACTCACCAATTTTAAAATAGTGAATGCCGCATTAGAAAACTCAAGTCCTGTTTTTGAATATAATGCAAGTTTTGTATTGGATAACCTGGTAAAAAAAGCTGGTAATAACTATATAATTGATGCAGGTAAGCTTAGCGGGTCGTTTATCTCGCTTGATGAAAAAGAAAAAAAGCGGGTTATTGATGTTTACATGCCATGCGCACGAACATTTAAATATACTGTTGTAATAAACATCCCAACTGGCTATAAAGCAAAAGGAATGGAAGAAATGAACCAAAACAAGTCAAATAAAACAGGTTCTTTTGTTTCTTCTGCCGTCCTTAGTGGCAATAAGGTAACCATAACGGCTACGCGTACTTACGCCCACAATTTCGAAAAAGCTGCCGATTGGCCATTATTAGTGAATTTAATGGCAGCAGCTGCCGATTTTGATTCGAAGAAGATATTATTGGAGAAGCAAAACTGATAGAAAATTTCGG
>CAZZUU010000393.1:0-3948 GCA_964657275.1 uncultured Mucilaginibacter sp.
TGATAGTATTTTTTGTCATGGTGACTTTTGACAACGCAACCCCTTCAATTGGTTTTGCAGCCTTTTTTATTTTTCCAACCGCTCATGATTGGCTATACGGGCCAGATAAAATTTAATAGTTATTGAAAAGCATTTGTGAAGAAAGTTTATTACATAGGATTTTATTCTGATAAAATAGGTATTGAGGAAGGAAGATATTGCTCCCCCGCTGCGGTGAACAAAATGGATTATATAGCTAAATCTCTAATTCGGGCGGGGTATGAAGTTGAAATACTTTCGCCAGCGTGGTCAACAAAAAAAGAGTGGCATTGGGCTCGTGGAAGAATCAATAATGAATTACCTGGTTTAACTATAAAGTACGTGCCAATAATTGTTTCTCCTTTTAGAATTTTTAAACCTATAGTATATCTATTTTCAAAATTATGGGTGTTTTGGAAGCTACTTCTTTATGATAATAAAGCAACGCATTCAATGTTAGTTTACCATTCTATTTTCTATTATCAGCCCTTTTTTTGGGCTAAAAAAATTAAAAAATTTGATTTTGCGCTGGAGATCGAAGAGATTTATAATTTATTCATAAATTCACAAAAACGAAAAGAAGATGCGCTAATTTCATTAGCGTCGAGTTACATATTTGTTAATAAACAGTTAACAAGCTATCTAAAAAATCAAAGCGACCAAATAAAAAATAGATGTATTGTAAATGGCTCTTATAATTTGACAGATATTACAGCTCCGCAGAAATCATCCGGCGAGATAATAAATGTTGTATACTCGGGCTCAATCGACGATGTAAGAGGCGCTTTTAATGCACTTAAATGTGTAGAATACCTTGACGATAATTACATGGTTTATATTACCGGTACAGGAGAACAAAAATATCTCGACAAACTATCGGCCGAAATTGCTGCAATAAATGTACAAGCAGGTTTTGTTAAATGCCAATACCTGGGTTTATTGCCCACTGATAGATATAACGACTTTCTTTTAAAATGTGATATTGCGATAAACCCGCAAGATCCTGATGAAAGCTACATGCAGTATGCGTTCCCTTCGAAAGTTATCAACTACCTCAGTTACAACTTGAAAACTGTGTCGACAAATTTAAGATGCATTGCTGAATCTGAATTTGCAGATCTGGTAGTTTTAGTTAAAGATTTTTCGCCTAAAAATTTTGCAGATTCAATAATGAGTGTTAATATCAAAGCGCCGTTTGATGCCAGAAAACGAATAAAAATGGTTGATGAGAATTTTGTGAATGCATTGGAGTCTTTTTTTAACTAAATTATTCATGATTCGATATTATAGCATAAATAAATCAAGCAATTAATATAGAAGTGAAATCGATAACTATTTGTTGAGGTCAAATTTTGCGAGAAAGATTTTATTGTATACAGCTTCGGGGGTTAACCTAATATATTTAAAATGTCAAATAAGATCATAGAAAAATTAAAAAAAAATAAAATCAGCCGTTTTATTGGCTGGCCGATACTTTTCTCAAAAAGACAGTTACATAAATATAAATCCAGAACTACCCGGTTTTATAGTGAACTGTTCACAAATGTTAAAGAAGGAAGTGTTGTAGTAGATATTAATGGTTTGCCGGGGCACTATGAGATCGATATCAGATCACATATACTTCAAAGAATTTTGCTCGAAAAGGAGTATGAACCAGAAATTGTTGAGTTGTTAAAAAATTATTTGGCTCGGGGTAAAGATGCTGTCAACATTGGAGCTAACGTGGGTATTTTTACAGTATTTATGGCCGGCCTGATTGAGGAAAATCAAAAAGTATTGGCCGTAGAACCCACCCCACTTGCATTTAAATACTTGGGAAACAACATCAAAAGAAACGACGTGATGGATAAAGTTATTTCTTATAACGGAATATGCAGTGATGCCGAAGGGGAATACCAATTAAATATTATTCAGGGCAATGAGGAGTATTCTAGCATTGGGGAATCTTTATATATTTCAGATAGCAAGAAAAAAACAATAATAATAAAAGTTGAAGGTGAAACACTAAATAACCTTGTAAATAAATTTGATTTAAATCCGGGGCTCATTTTGATTGATGTTGAAGGTGCGGAAATGAAAGTTTTGGCAGGAGCATCCAAAGTGATAGAAAAATACAAGCCGGTTATCATAGCTGAATTAAATGACAATTTATTAGAAAAACAAGGAAGTTCTGCAGAACAGGTTGTCGCTTTTCTTTTAAAATTTGGATACGATATTAAAGACATTGCTACTAACAAACAAGTTAAATTTCCATTTAATAGTAATATAATTGCTATACCAGTAAATGGAAATTAGCATTATTTAATATTGACAAATCTTAAACAACAATTACAAAAGTACATATACACTTTTTAACTTATAAAAGTCAAATTAAACTGCAATACAACATGGATAATGCTGAAGAAAGGGTTTCAAAATTTTATAATACCAAAGGTTGGGAAGTAGATGGTGGAATTACCGAGGATGCAAAAAGATTTGAAGATTTACGCGAGTGTGCGGACGAATATGTCAGGAAATGTAGGCTCAGGGTTTTACCCCATATACCCAATGAAGGCGTTAATATACTTGATATGGCATCGGGTCCAATTCAGTATGAAGAGTATTTAGAGTTCTCTAAACACTTTGAAAAAAGATACTGCGTTGATTTGTCCTCGGATGCATTGGAGCAGGCAAAAAAGAAAATAGGAGACCACGGCGTATTTTTACATGGTAGTTTCTTCGACATTTCAATAGAGGAAAACTTTTTCGATTGCTCATTAAGTATTCATACCATTTATCACATGGATAAAGACAAGCAGGAAGAAGCGGTACGCAAATTAATTTACATCACAAAACCCGGAAAACCAATAATTATCGTTTATAGCAACCCGTACACGCTGGTAGGGATACCTTACAGGGTACTGAGAAAATTTAAACATGCTTTAAAAAAACTGTTGAAAACCGAAAGCGAAAGCCCGGTTTTGTATTTTCATCCTCATCCTATCAACTGGTGGAATAGATTTACCGATACAGCAAGCCTGAAAATTCTTCCATGGCGTTCTTTTAGTTCAGATATACAAAAAAGCCTCATACCCGATAATAGTTTTGGTAAAAATATATTCAGGAAATTATTTAAGCTTGAAAATAAATTCCCCAATTTTTTTGTAAAGCATTTTCAATATCCTATGATAATATTGGTTAAAAAGCCTGTTTAAAATCATTATCATCGCTATCGTGATTAAAAATTTTACAAAAAATGTTCAATTAACTTTATCAGATGCATTCCGCTAATTCAACTATGCTATATCAGTTTATAAAAAAGCCGCTTGCTGTTCGATATCAAGCTATTCAATTTTTCAAAAAATTCTGAAACCGGTATTACGGTAATTTAATACGCTAAGTGAATTGATCAAAGATTTAATAAACCGCGTTAAGTATGTTAGCCCCAAAAATAAAAGGCTTTTATTTAATACTGCATTTTCAGTACTTATAAAGGGCGGTGCACTTCTCATTGCGTTACTTACGTTGCCTGCATACATGCGTTTTTTCAGCAAACAAGAGGTATTGGGCCTTTGGTTTACAGTATTGTCGGTATTATCATGGATACTTACGTTTGATTTAGGTATCGGCAATGGGCTCAAAAACCATCTGATTGAGGCGTTTACAAAAAATGATATTGACGAAGCAAAAGCTTACATATCTTCAGGATATGTTATAACCGGCATAATTGTGTTGATATCGTCAGTTTTGGGGTATTTTGGATCCAGGTTTATTAATTGGAATTCCATATTTAATATTCCGGAAAGCATTGTGCCTCAATTTGCTTTGCTCAAAATGGTGCAGCTTACTTTTATCGGTATAATGCTTCAATTTTTCTTTCGCCTAATTTATTCTGTATTATTTGCATTGCAGAAATCTGCTGTTCCTAATTTTCTGGCGTTACTGTCAAAT
>CAZZUU010000394.1:0-3922 GCA_964657275.1 uncultured Mucilaginibacter sp.
TAGCCTGAACAGGTTGCGTTTTTTAATATGCATGGATGAGGTTAATAAAAATCACTGCCCGGCTTGCGCTGTTCCTTCCGCCTTTTGTACAAATATCTCAGGTAAACCAGTGTTGAGAAGTTGGCTTTTATCAGCGCCTGTTTCTCATTTTTGAATAAATCATCTTTGGGAGCAGATGAAAACCCCGTCAAATTATACCAGGCTATGGTTAACGGATAATATTGTTTTTTAATTTCATCACTTCCCCAGCATTTAATATTCAATGCCAGGTCGGCGTAAACAGGGAATCGTGTATCATAATTGTATTTTTCAAATACTACAGCCGGATAAAATATAGCCTGCTGGCACATGAATGATTTGGCTAATTTATATGCCGAAAATTTGCCGCCAAAAAAACCATTATCAGTTACGCAATCGCCATAATAAATGGTATTTTCATCTTTTAACAGGTTACACATATGGCTAAACCCGACTTCAAGCCTATCATCGGCCCCTAAAAAATAGATCCATCTGCCATTTGCCAACTTTATAGCTTGGTTCATTGCGTCGTATATACCGCTATCCGGGGAGGTTTCATAAATTGTGATATACCTTTCGTATTCTTTCACTACAGAAGGTGTATTGTCTGTACTTCCCCCATCTTTGATGACGATCTCTATGTTTTTGTACGCCTGCTTCAAAATAGAATCAAGGCAATCCTTTAAATAGCTTCCGGCGTTAAACGTCACCAGAATAATACTTACAAGCGGGTGGTTTTTTGACTGATCTTTAATCTCTGCCATGGCTCTACTTAAATATTTCTTCGAGTGACCCGAAAACTACTTGTTGGCTAAAGCCATTACTAAATGTTTTTTTACTATCATAGCTTTGTTGCCCGTACAGAATGGTATCCGTTAGCAGCAACACAATATGCTGTGCAAATACAGCAGGATCGTCACTTACCATACATCCGTTGTTTTGTTTGTTCGGCAATCCATCCGTTCCGCGCGAGGTGCATACAACGGGCAGGGCAAAAGCCATTGCTTCAATTACCTTCACTTTTACCCCTGTTCCGGTGAGCATGGGGCAAATCGCAATTTTTGATTCATTGTAGTAAGTATCAAGGTGCTCAGTAAATGGAATGCGTTCAATAGCGTAACTATCAGGAATGCTATTGTTTATTAAGCCGATAACACATATTTTTAAGCCGGGAGGCAGCAACGGATAAACTTTTTCAAAAAACCATTTTGATGAATTTTTATTATGAATGTTATCGCTGGCCACGTAAATGATGTCGTATTTTTTTTCAGCCAGGGGTTTTAACCTTACTTCACCTATATCAAGCATCATAGGAACTAATCGCACCTTCGATTTGCAAAATTGGTTAAATATAAATTGTTCCTCTCCTGATATCGCCCATATTTCGTCAAAATGATTTAACCGGTTTATTTCATCGGCAAAAGTAGCACCCAGGTTGAAACCCTTTTTATCTTTAAACTGAGCAGTGATAAAATCGTGTGTATCAACAATCGTTTTAGCGCTCCCGGTCAATTTTTTATTTGAGATCAGACCGGCATTCTGCACATAGCTTATAATGATGTAGTCGTAAGCGTTAGCCTTTAGGATACTTTCAAATGTATGCTTAAGTATAAGCGTTAAAAAGGTAGGGATGCTTGATTTTGACGGATATGTAAACAGGTAATATAACAGGTCCCATATTTTGTACCTGAAAAAATATTTCACCGGATTTTTTTTACCCGGTTTCCTGGGTAACAGGAAAACATTATCTGCTAATTTGTTATCTTTTAGAAAGCTGATCGTTTCATGCTCGGTATCCGTGTCAAATTTTTCGTGTTTTACACTAACAAAATCAACATTGTACCCTTTCTGTTTAAAATATTTTAAAAGGTGCAACGCCCGTGTTTTGTTGCCGGCTGTTTGCCGGCCTATATTATCGGGAAAGAAGTATAGGACTTTTTTCATCAAAATTAGTTAATACATTGCACACAGCGTAAAGCAGGCACTTTGCATTTTATCTGGTTATTTAGCTAATTGTTTTTAACCGATATTATTATCAGGATTTTCTCTTTGCAGCAAGCATGGCGTAGGCATAAATTTCGTCAAATATACATTCTCTGTCATCAATAATAGGAAAACGATGCTTAAGAAATGGCTCTTTTTACCTTTTGAGGCAGGCTTCATATAATCCCATGTATTGCTGCGCTGTAGTTTCCCACGAAAATTTATGGGCGTGTTTAATGATGCCTTCCGATCGGTTATTGTCTTCAAAATCACGCATTCCCTTTTTAAAAACATCCTGCATGTGGTCCGGCTCAAAACTATCGAAGTAGTATGCCACTTCTCCCCCGATCTCCGGTAGTGAAGTAAATTTCGACAGAAATACCGGCTTCCCAAAATACATGGCTTCTATTACCGGTAACCCAAACCCTTCAGCAACCGAAGGAAAAACAAAGGCGCTGCAATTTTTATAATACCAGGCCTTGTCGTCGTCACTTACCGGGCCGGTTATCGTCATGCGGTCAAGGCATCCGAATTTTTCAGCGGCTTCAATAATCTTTTGTTTATGCGGGGTTTCAATTCCTGCAATTACAAGTTCAAAATCATTGCCTTGTAAAAGCGGAGGCAGCAGGTGAAAGCCTTTTTGAACCGACAACAGCCCGATAGTAAATAAAAACGGTTTTTGAGGTTTATAAAGGGGTGTATGATTTTCGGGCACTACCAATTTATCAGCACCATTGTATATAACGCTTAATTTTTCTTTTGCCTCAGGGATATGCTGTATAATATCATTCGCAACAAATTGCGATATGGTGACCACCTTATCACAATACGATATATACCTTTTGATTTTATTAAGATGAGCCTTTATTTTAGGTGGTTTGCTAAAGTTTAAATGCAGTTTATTAACATCGTGGATGGTCATGATCTTTTTTGCATTCACGCTATATGGCTTTAACCGGCAGGTTTGATCAGTAAAATGCACCAGGTCAAATTTATTGCGGGCCGGGAAGTAGATGTTATGCAGCCGGTTCAAATACAAAATGTCAACCTTGCCCTCAAATTTATAGGCAGTGTTTTTAAACATGTAATACTCCAGGTCAAACCGCCCGTGATTTTCCGCTAACAACTCATCACCAAGACCTTTTCCAAAAGAGAAATAACCCGAATTAGCATTTTTCATGGAATCGAACGTGACTAACACTGCTGGTTTTGACATTTATCAATATTTTGCTCCTACGGAGCATTTATTTTTTTACAATTTTGTAATTTCTGTACTCGCTAATCCGCCAGCCGGTTAAATCTTCAACCTTCTGCAAGAACTTTCTTCTGGTGGTCATTTTTCTGTGAAGTTGATCAAAATCTATCGTAAGTTTCCAGTTTGTGGCTGCAATACGTTTTTGCATCACCGCCGGATGCGTTTCCGTAAAGGGTATAAGCCTGTCGGCATTTTTATAATCGAACTCAAATGTTTCGGGCAGATTTTCGGCCAGCCACTCATCGTCATGATAAAACAGGTTAAAGTTGCGTAGTTTATTTTTTAAACCTGCCGGCGGTTTAACCCAGCCATAATGATAAATATAGGCATCAATAAGTTTTACAGCAATTTTGCGGCCATCTAATCTGAACCCCTGCGCATCACGGTAAGAGCGTATTGACTTGTTATTCCTTAATATCCTTATCTCGCGCCGGTACCACCTGCGCGAGTGGCCATAATAATCGTAAGAGCCATAAAAATGCCTGTATTTAAACAGCAACCCCTCAATACGGGCGTCGTTTAAATTATTCTCCATTTCCATTTTTATCAATGGCAGATATTTTTCATGCACACATTCGTCACCCTGTATGTAAAATGCCCAATCGGCATCCGGCGATATGGCGTTAAACGCGATATCGGTTTGAGCCGCAAATACCGCTCCTCCTT
>CAZZUU010000395.1:0-3918 GCA_964657275.1 uncultured Mucilaginibacter sp.
GTATTCCGGATAACTTTTGAGGACGATGATATCATTATTGCCAAACTGTCGCATTTCGGCAAGTTTGAATATTTTAAGGAGGATCACCGAATCATTCACAGTTTATCCAATAACCTGCTTTATCCTTTCGAAAACCTGCTTGCAAAATCTTTATTAAAAAATAACAGGGTTTACATTTACCATTATAAACACCGCAAAACAGATGCCTGGGTGGTGTTTTATAACCCCACCCGCATAATGGAGCGTTTGCCATCGAGGTTAAGTGAGAGCCACATTCGCAAATTGGGGCAGCAGGTAGGTAAGTTTCATAAGGCTTGCTCAAGAGCTAAGAATGTATTGCCGAAGTCTTCCAAAACATTGCGCACGGATATTTTTGCGCTGCAACACCAGCTGGACGTAAACGAAAAACAATTCGGTACACCCATGCAGGCCGATTTTTTAAAGTATCACTGCGATATGTTCCTTAAAAACCGGTCGAAATATAACATGAGCTCGTTCGAGATCATACCTGTTTTTATCGATTGGAATATTGGCAACTTCTCGGTCACCAAAGATCTTGAACTGTATTCCCGGTGGGATTACGACTGGTTTAGGATGAGTTACCGCATACTTGACTTTTACTTTTTTAGCCGCGTAGTATCTGATGTAGGCGACAGGAGCGTATTCAGTTACGTTATTGATACAATGATGGAAGACAGGTTTATCCTTTTTTTGAAAGAATACCATAAAGTAAACCCCATAACTGCCGACGAGATACGTTTCTTAAAAGAGGCCTACCGGTTTTTTATTTTAAACTACGTGATCAAAGACGGTAAGTACTTTTTTAATGAACTATATGCCAATAAGCTGCAGTCGGAGGCATTTGAAATTTATCTGCCTTCGGTTGACCGAGATTTTGATGCCGAAAAAATTATTGACGCGTTGAAGCTAAACTCATGAAGTTAAAAAGTAATGATTCATTACGATACAAGCCACTAAATAAATTTTATAAGCAACTTTTGATACCTAATCTCTAACCTCCAGTCTCTAATCTCTATTAATGAAACGCATCGAAAACTTTAAGTCAATAATCGACAAGTACAAAGTAATTTTCTTTGATGCTTTTGGGGTACTGAAAACTTACCAGGGCTTGATGCCGGGTATCGAAAATACGTTCGATTATCTTAAGGCAGAAAAAAAAGAGTTTTATATTGTCACCAACGATGCCTCGCGCAGCCCTGCCCAATTGGCAGGTAGTTACCATAAAATGGGTTTAAACGCGGTAACAGCCGATCATATTGTGTCGTCGGGCATGCTCACCAAAGAATATCTCGACCTTAAAGTTAACGATGGTATAGTAGCCTACCTCGGTACACCGGATTCAGCACATTACATCGAAACTTCCGGCTTACACACGCTGCCGGTTAGCGAGGTGAACGGCAGTAATATTGATAAAGTTAACGCGCTTATATTTTTGGACGACGAAGGGTTTAACTGGTGCGAGGATTTGAACAAAACGGTTAATATCCTCCGCAAAAGAACCATCCCGGTTATTGTAGCCAATACCGACCAGGCTTACCCGCTTTCGGTAACAGATGTTTCCATAGCAATTGGTGGGATCGCCTCGATGATAGAAAGTATCGTCGGTAAAAAATTCATCCGTTTCGGGAAGCCCGATTCGCAAATGTTTATGTTCGCTTACGACCTGATACGCGAACGCCGGCCTATAACCAAACAGGAAATTGTTATGGTAGGCGACACGCTAAAAACCGACATTTTAGGTGGCAACAAATTTGGTTTCGACACTGTGTTGGTGTTAACCGGCAATACCCTGCCGCAGGATGCCGAAGCCAGGATAACCGCAACGGGGATAGTGCCAACCTATATTTGTGATTCTGCTGTAGTTGAGCTGGGTGAACTTGGGTTTTAACCTATCAACTTACGCCTGAAAGGCATTGCTTTATTTTTATATGGTGCTAGTCAAATTGTCGCATCCACCAGGCGTTCCGATGGAACGCTCAATTCCGGTTTGATCCCAAAGCTACCAACGATGCGTCCCGAAGGGACGATAACGAATAATAATCGTCCCTTCGGGACGTGTGGTTGGTAGAAAAACATCCGCGGCCATTTTTTACGTTCCATAGGAACGTTTGACCTCGAAGCGGCAATTTGAATTAACCCCTTATAAAAAAGTAGGTAATTACGGTTAATTTTATCATTTTTGATACCACCAACTAAAACCGTAATTTTTTTATGAGAATTAAAGGCCAATTATTAATTAGCTTATTGCTTGCATTTGCTTCATTATCGGCGCAGGCCCAAAGCAAAACAAATCCACCGTCAAATGTGTGGTCGGCTGCCAGGGCAAACGCATGGTATGCGCAGCAAAAATGGATAACCGGGTCTGATTTTATTCCCAGCACCGCCATAAACCAGCTTGAAATGTGGCAGGGCAATACTTTTGATCCTGAAACTATCGATCGTGAACTGGGCTGGGCTGAAGGTATCGGTTTCAACACAATGCGCGTGTTTTTGCACAGCGTTGCATGGAACGAGGACCGGAAGGGTTTTAAAGACCGTGTAAACAAATATTTGGCTATAGCCGATAAGCACCACATTAAAACCATCTTTGTTTTTTTTGATGATTGCTGGAACCGGAATGCAAAAGCAGGTAAACAACCCGATCCAAAACCGGGTATTCATAACTCCGGCTGGCTGCAGGATCCCGGCCGTAAATTAACTACCCCGGCAGATTATGCGTTTTTAAAAACATACGTGGATGATATATTAACCACATTTAAGCACGACAAGCGGGTGTTATTATGGGATCTTTTTAACGAACCGGGTAACAGCAATAACGGACAGCAGTCGGTAACACTGCTTACCAGGGTATTCGCATGGGCGCATGCAGTAAATCCCGACCAGCCTGTGAGCGCCGGTATCTGGGATTGGGATTTTAAAGAATTAAACAGGTTACAGCTCAAAAATTCTGATGTAATTACCTACCACGATTATGAATCTCCCGAAATGCACGAGCGCGTGATAAAGCTGTTGAAATTGTACGATAAGCCGCTGATATGCACCGAATATATGGCACGCTTAAAAGGAAGCACTTTTGAAAACAGCCTCCCGATGATGAAAAAGGAAAATGTTGGTGCTATAAACTGGGGGTTGGTAAGCGGTAAAACGAATACTATTTACGCCTGGGGCACACCCATACCCGATGGATCTGAGCCACCTGTATGGTTTCATGACGTTTTCAGGAAGGACGGCACGCCATATAAACAGGAAGAAGCCGACCTGATAAAACAATTGAACGGAAAATAAACTGTAACAATCTATTCTCAAATTATAAAACACACACCAATTTATTAATTTCGCAATTTTATGAACCTGATAACAAAACACATTCCGGCAATCATATTGGCAGCCAGCGCAATTTCATTCGCAGCCTGCAATCAACCTGCCGGTAAAACTTCTGAAACAACTATGACCGACACGACCGCTAAAGCTGCGTTACCACCTTCAACCGGGTTTGAAAAAACTATCGACGGTAAAGCCGTTCACTATTACACATTAAAAAACAAGAACGGAGTTGAAGCTGCGGTTACCAATTATGGCGGCCACCTTATTGGTTTACTGGTGCCTGATAAAAGCGGTAAGTTAACCGCAGTAGCCATCGGGTATGATGACGTTGATATTTATACAAAATCACCGGGATCATTTTACGGCGCAACTATAGGCAGGTACGGCAACCGTATTGCCAAAGGGCAATTCACACTGGACGGTAAGCAATACCACCTGTTTATTAACAATAAACCCAACAGCCTGCACGGCGGTAAAATAGGCTACAACGAAGTTGTTTGGGACGGCAAGCAAATAGACGATCATACTGTTGAGCTTACTTACCTTTCAAAAGATATGGAAGAAGGCTATCCC
>CAZZUU010000396.1:0-3918 GCA_964657275.1 uncultured Mucilaginibacter sp.
GTTTTCCTGTTCGCATCAAATATTACCGAAGGTTTTATGAGTCGGAGCCCTATGAAGGGAACTATTGATATGTTACTGTATTGAAAACAAAAGGAAGACTATTAGAATTAGATTGTTTACGGGGATATGCCGCAATAGCGGTGGTTTTAGTTCATACTACACATACATTTCCTATAGCTAATTGGGGTTTTAAATTTGGAGGCACCGGTGTCGACTTGTTTTTTTTGATAAGTGGCTTTGTTATATTTTTAACCATCGAAAAGACTACTAGCTATAAGGATTTTCTTCTGTCACGGTTTTCAAGACTGTATCCAGCTTATTGGGCATGCGTAACCATTACCGCTTTAGCTATTGTTACGTGGACACTGCTTATTAAAGCGCCATTAACATTCCCGCGGTTTAAAGACTATTTGATTAATTTAACAATGATTCATGGTTTTTTTGGAGTGAAAAGTATTGATGGTTCTTATTGGACACTTGGGATTGAACTTTTATTTTATTTATTTATCCTGGTAGTTTATCTATTAAAAAAACTACCTAAAATTGAAATAATAGGATACTTCGTAGTTTTAATTTGTTTGGTTAACCAACTTTTTTTAAAATCATACTCACCCCCGGTTTACGATATATTGAGTGGTTACGTGCCTATAATTAAATATTTCCCGCTATTTATTGCCGGCATTGTTTTCTATAGAATTAAGTTTTATAAACTCAGCTTTTCAAGAGCTACTTTGCTCATTTTTTGCTTTATTACCCAAGTACTTTTTACCGAACAGACAGATAGAAGCCAGGTTGTTGGTATGACTCGGTTTCAGTATTCATTAATTGTATTTATCTTTTTTATCATTTTCCTTTTGTATTGTTATAACTATTTACATTTTATTGTAAACAGAGTTGCGCTTTTTTTAGGCAAAATATCTTATAGCCTTTATTTAATCCATTCATACATAACCGTTTATTTATTGATCCCGTTACTTACACACTCAAAACATTTTCACCTCAATCCAAATATTGTTATATTTTGCATTGCTTTGCCACTGGTAATTATACTCGCTGCCCTAATAAACAGATATATTGAAATGCCGGCAATGAAATATTTAAGAAACAGGAAACGAACAGAGTTTGCTTTTAAATAACTCATTGCGGCACAGCTATTTCTATAATTTACGCAGCAGCCTTAAATTCATTCTGATAATACCACTGCAAAATTAACACGCCATCTGCCCAGCTTAGTTTGCCGTCAGATGCGACTTGTGCGATTAAAACGGATAAATTGTGGAGAAAGGCGCTTTTTATATCACCGTCTAATCCCCGCAGTACTTTTATAGCGCATTTGGTAATTTCCTGCGGGTCGGTTAGTGCTCCGCAGCTGTCAGCTAATTTAAGCTCGGTTAAAATAACCGGTAATTTAGCGCGAAGCCAGTTTTTTATTTCATCATCCAGATCTCCGGGTATAATAGCCGTCAGCACATCTGCCACCGGCGAATCCACCAGGTTTTTGATGTTTTCTGTTACGACTACGCCAATATGAACGGCGGTTTTTAATTCGGCGGGTATGCCGTCAAACAGGTTTTTGATCTCGCTCCAGATCTTTGCTAAAAAGGTTTGTAAACTCATAAGTTTTGTCGGTTAATTAATTAAAAAATTGTTTTATTTATGTGATGTTGAAGTCAATACAGGCCAGGTCTTTTTTGAAGATAGAGAAGATGGGACAATACCATCATCTGCCTTTTCATTCGTTTTAAGCTCGTCAATTTGTTTTTGCAGTAATGACATTTCGCCTTCCAAAACTTTTAGACGGATCTCATATATCCGGGCCTGCGTTGGACCCAGAAGGCTGCATTAGGATTATAGTCGATAAATATCCTTTTCTTCGTACGCAGGGCCAGCTCGGAATAAATTTCCCATGATACGCCGTTGGCTTCATTTACAAATAAGTAGTCTCTCTTACCAGATTTTGCATCCTGGCTATCGCCGTAACTTTTAAATTCGATAATAGAATTGTTGAAGAATTCAAATATCCTGTTTGTTTTGTTATAGCTTTTTATCACTGCCTGCAGCATGGGTGATGAGTCATAAATGCTTGTTGCATCACGCAAGGCACCCACTTTAAGATTTGGGATATCCTGTCCCACAACGGTAATTACCTGCTTCTCTTCATTACATGCTAAGCAAAACAGAACCTGTTCAATTGCATAAGTTTTTCCCGAACTTGTACCACCCTGATTAACAATAATTTCAGCAGTACTATAGTAATTTTGTTTGAACAATACAGTTCCCTCCATCCCCCGCCAATTGGCGGGGGAGCCGCCTTTTTTATTGATCATTTGATTAGTTCTATGAGCGCTATAATAGCACTTCCTTTTCGTTGTTCTGCAGTTTTGGACCTGTCTCCCTAATTTCTATTTCCATGGTTTTGGGCGTTTCATTTTCACTCGGCCGGTCCACTTTTTTGGCGTTCCAGCCCGTGCTTTTTAGTACAAATAGTGCACCAGTAGCCGATGTATGTAATTTTTTTTCATATTCAAGTTCAACCCGTAACCGGCCGCGTTTTAGTGTGCCTGCAAATTTCCCTTTTCTTTGATAGTCGTCGAATGCCTGAAGGCTGTTAAAGCCAAGGTAAAGTGCTAAACCAGTAAATGTTGGCAGCTCGGGCTCCGGGGTTTTGTTTTTCTTTGATGCAGGGGTTAACTCTTCAATACCTTTTGCTCGTCCTTCGTCAATATTCTGGATGTATTTAAAATAGGCTTCAATAAGCGCTTCCAGGTCGCAGGCTGTTTTAAATGATGGTTTAGGCATTGTTGTTATGATTAATATGCCAATAAGCATAATACAGATGTAAAGATACAGATTTTTATAAAGTAATGCAAATTTTTTTAGCAAAAAATTCACAATGACGGACTCTTTAATAGCTGCAAATAAATTAAAACAATTACTTTTTTATCGGATTATACACTAATCAGTTAAAAAATCGATTATTGATATTTAAAGGCAACCATAAGCGTTTTATTTTCGTTAATTATTAGTACATTAGTTAATATATTAATATGGGCGGCAGAAGGTTTACTAATTTGTTGATTTCTTCTATTTTTCTCCTGCTGGTGATCACTACCTCCTGCCAGAAAGATGCTGATGTTAAAGATCCCGGGGCTTCCAAAATTGCATTAACCACCGACACAGCCAGCGTAGGCACTATCGCTTCCTTGCCAGGTAATTACCTTGCTGCTTCAGGTATCCTTAAGATAAAAATTAAAGACTCAACTTATATTTTTGATGCAGCACGCGATTCTATTGCTTTTGTTAATGTGCATACCGATGAAAATAATCGTTATTTTGGCCTTACGGCCATCAATAAGGAACATACTATGAGTTTTGGCATTAGCTCGTCAGGCATCGTTGTTGATAATGTAAACAGGAATATTGCCGGTAGTCAATTTTTGTTAAACCCCGACGATGAAAAGTATGGGATGCAATATTCATTGAGCAAATTTACCGGTCAAAAAGATGTCGGTAATATTAATATTGTGCAATATAACCAGGGAAATATAATTGCTAAAGGCACCTTCTACACTTTTTTAGCTAAAGATAACAAAGCTAATTCACCATTTTACAAGGTGGAAGGTAGCTTTGACTTGGAGATAAAATAGTGATTTAACCTCTTTATATAATAACTGATCTTCGGTACTAATAATAATCTTCATTGACATTCGTGTTAGTAATTTGAGCGTAATAATATCGTTTGTACCATACTTTTAACCTCGCAATAGCTTAAATCAGGGCGTTTTTAGTATCTTTACATAAATTTTAAAACATTGATGAAAGTATTTATTGCAGGCCTCCCGCTTGAAGTGGATGAGGCTGAGTTAACAGCTGTTTTTGGTGATTTTGGGCCGGTAAAATCGCTCAGGATCATAAAAG
>CAZZUU010000397.1:0-3916 GCA_964657275.1 uncultured Mucilaginibacter sp.
GTTAATTGTATTGATATTGAAGCTATAAAAGCTACGGAAGCCATCGGGCAAACATCTGACGGTACCACCAAAAGACTATACGCGGCAAAGTTTGATATCGACATGGCCAAATGCATGTACTGCGGACTGTGCACCATTGTTTGCCCGACTGAATGTATTGTAATGACCAACCAGTACGACAAAAGCGTGGTAGACATTAGCCAGCTTACTTATCAGTTTTCTGATATGACGCCCGAAATGGCTGCTCAAAAACGACGGGAATTTGACCAGCAGCAGGCAGAGCGGCAGGCAGCTAAGTTGGCAGCTATGCAAAAGAAGGAGGGCGAAGCATGAGTCTAGCGCAAGTGTTGTTTTACCTAATGAGTTTTATTGCGCTGGCGTCGGCGGTGTTTGTGGCTGCTACTAAAAACCTGGTGCGGTCTATCTTTATGTTTTTTATAACCTTGTTTGCCTTGGCGGGATTATATGTTTTGGCTTTGGCCGATTTTGTAGCCATCACCCAGGTGGTAATTTATGTTGGTGGTATTTTAGTGCTGATATTGTTTGCCTTTATGCTGTCGGGCAAAGAAACTTTGAATGTGATTGCGCAGCAGCGCAATCAATTTATCAGCGTGGGTAAATTACCTGCTTTCGCATTGGCGGCCTTATTCCTGGTGGTATTGGTGAATATGATATTTAAGGCAGACGTCGATAATTTACAATGGGTAAAAGATGCCATCGATCAAAAAAATACCATATCGCCTGATGACTCAATGACCCAAAATATCGGCATTAACCTCATGACCAAATACCTGTTGCCCTTTGAAGCGATATCTATTTTGCTGATGGTGGCGCTGGTTGGTGCGGCACATCTATCACGAAAGGGCACAAGAGTATGATAAGCTTAACTAACTTTTTAATAGTAAGCGCGGTACTGTTTTGCGTCGGATTGTATATGATCGTATCCAAACACAATGCCATACAAATATTGATAGGCATTGAGCTGATGTTGAACGCGGCTATATTAAACCTCGTGGCCTTTGGTAAATATGACCGCATTAGCAACGGCGGCCAATTATTTGCGCTGTTTGCCATAGTACTTGCGGCGGCGACAACGGCGGTTGCGTTGGCAATTATATTAAATGTTTACCGGCAATATAAAACGATTGATCCGGGCGAGATTAATAAATTGGGGGATTGAGATGAAGGGATTGGTGCTGATTTTTAGCTTATTAATTTCTTCGTCCATCTTCGCTCAAAACAGGGATACCTTTTATGTGGCCGGAAAGAAAATGATATTTAAAGCCGCCGCCGCAATTGAAAACAGATCATTGATTATTATTGATGGAAAAAAATATAAGGGCTCATTTGAAAGTATTGATCCAAACGCGATAGCAAGCGTCGACGTGTTAAAGCCTAAAGATGCTGTTGCCCTGTTTGGCGACGAAGGTAAAAACGGAGTCTTCTTATTTAAAATGACTGACAAGTTTAGAATTGATGCGTCTAATGAAAGGCTTCGAGAATTAATAAATTATATCTCGTCACGTAAACCAAACCTGCCACTAATTATAGTCAACTATATTGTTTACAAAGGAGATTTAAATTCCTTTAATGCCGCAGATATTCAAAACGTTGATATTTTAGATGCTGAATATGCTAGTTCACGTTACGGGGCTAAAGCCAAAGCTGGTGCCGTGTTAATAAGTACAACACAAAAAATTGATACGTTAAAAGGGACTTTCAAAAATTACAAACAATAGTAAAATCAATGAATTTAGAGATTATTTAATTGGATAATTTTTTACACGCCATAGATACCTTAACCATTAAATTCACGCTCACCGCAGTGTTACTGCCCTTGCTTGCTTTTATAATTAATTTCACTTTTCCCGGTAAACAAAATAAAATATCAGGCTGGATCTCCACCGCAGCAATATTAATTAGTTGCGTATTATCGGTATTTGTGTTTTCAAAAGTATGGAACAGCCACCAGGTTCATCAACAAGTACTTTGGTTTACAATAGGTAATACAAATATCAACGCTGGCATATTGTTGAATAATCTTTCTGTGCTAACGCTGCTGCTTGTTAATTTAATTGCATTGCCGGTGCATATCTATTCTACTGCTTACATGAAGCACGATGAAAATTTCAATCGTTACTTCGCTTATCTCAGTTTCTTTTGTTTCAGTATGCTGGCGCTGGTTGTGGTTGATAACCTGGTGTTATTTTATGTTTTCTGGGAACTCGTCGGGTTCTCGTCGTACCTGTTAATTGGCTTTTGGTTTACACGGGATAAAGCTGTAAAGGCAAACAAGAAAGCTTTCATAATGAACAGGATAGGGGATATAGGATTGCTAACAGCCGTTATTATCCTTTTTGCCCAATTTCATACCCTTGATATTACTCAGCTTTTTGCAGATAAAGGATTGATTGAGCAATCGGTCATCAAAAATGGAATTTGGATAGGGCCATCGGGTCAGTTGCCGGTTATCTGGCAATACATAGCATGTGGCGGCATATTTTTAGGTGTAGCTGCAAAATCGGCCCAGTTCCCATTACATACGTGGCTACCCGATGCCATGGAAGGGCCAACCTCGGTGTCTGCGCTCATCCATGCGGCAACAATGGTGGCGGCAGGGGTGTTTTTACTGGGAAGGGTTTACCCCTTGTTCAACGGGGCCGAATTAACTATCCTGGCGGTCATTGGGTGCTTTACTGCCTTTATTGGTGCAACCATCGCGCTAACGCAAAACGATTTGAAACGCATATTGGCCTACTCTACCATATCGCAACTCGGTTTTATGGTGATGGCAATGGGCATCGGCGCTTATGCTTCCTCGCTGTTCCATTTAGCGGCACATGCTTTTTTCAAGTGCCTGTTATTTTTGGTAGCCGGTATCGTCATCCATCAAATGGCCCATATCAGGGATGACAATGGATTGGATATCGACCCCCAGGATATTAATAACATGGGCGGCCTGCGCAAAAAACTGCCGATTACGTTTATTGCAGCCATAATCGGCGGATTGGCATTGATTGGCCTACCGTTAACATCCGGCTATTTATCAAAAGACGGCATTTTAATCCAGGCCTTTGAATGGTCCGACGGCAAAAGCTGGCTTTACAAATTGATACCCATAATGGCTTTACTCACCACCTGGTTGACCGCATTTTACGTGGTGAGGTTAATAGTAAAAGTGTTTTTCGGAAAGCTGCGGCTATTGGACATTAAACCCGATATTGAGCTACACATCAGTGATGGCGGCTGGCAATATAAATTGCCTTTAATACTCCTGGCGGCAGGTTGTTTGTTCCCATTATTTTCGTTAAATCCGGTACTTTACGAGGATGCCTGGCTGTTTAAAGGGTTTGCGGCTGTTGGATTGGAACGGGAAAGTGTTTATCACACCATAATTCCGGCGGGGGTTAATATTTTGAGTGTTTTAGTAATGTACGGCGCGTATGTAATGTACGCCAAACGTGAAGCCAATATTTTTCCGCAAAGCGGATTTTTATTCCGTTTATCCTTTAACGAATGGTATTTTGATAAAATTTATAATCAAATAATTGTAAAACCAATCCTGTATCTGAGCCTTACGGCATTCCGGATCGACCGCAGGGTGATCGATTGGTTCATTAACGGACTGGCCGAAATTGGCATTGCCATTTCAAAACTCGCAGCCTGGTTCGACAGGCATATTATCGACGGCTTTTTATATTTGCTGGTGGTAATAGTGAGGGGCATTGGTAACTTTGCGCGCAAATTACAGGGAGGTAAAATTCAATACTATTTATTTAGTATGCTTGCAATTATTTTGGCGCTGTTTATTTTAAAGACGATTTTTTAGACGTGAGATTTTAGATATGAGATTTGAGATCACTTATATAGAGGTATTAAAAGGTAGAACGATAAGTGTGAACGCTGTTCATCAAAC
>CAZZUU010000398.1:0-3902 GCA_964657275.1 uncultured Mucilaginibacter sp.
CACCAAGATATTTCGTGAGGTAGTAAATTCCTGATTTGGCTGTATACTGCTTTGTGCTGTCATAACTATTAATTAGAAACTGCGTATAACCCTTTATTCGGTTGGGCTATTAACCTTGTGATAGATCATTACCTGGTTGCCGAATATTTTTGAGAAGCCTTTTACATCATCTCCCGACCAGGCATTATTCATTTCGCCATAACTGCCAAATTTATTCGACATCAGATCATGTGACGATTCAATCCCAACTACATTAAATCTGTACGGATGCAATTGTACGAACACTTTACCACTTACATTTAGTTGGGTATCCGATAAGAATGCTTCAATATTGCGCATAACCGGATCGTGAAATTGGCCCTCATGCAGCCAGTTACCGTAAAAAGTTGATAACTGGTCTTTCCATGATAACTGCCATTTGGTTAACACATGTTTTTCTAGTGTATGATGCGCTTTAATGATAACCATTGGTGCAGCGGCCTCAAAACCAACGCGGCCCTTGATTCCTATGATGGTATCACCCACATGGATATCCCTGCCGATGCCATAAGGTTGTGCAATTGCCTGCAGGGCCTGTATCGCCTTGGTAGGATGGTCAAATTTTTCGCCATCGATACCAATCAACTCACCCTTTTCAAAAACCAATTCAATATTCTTTGCTTCGGAAGCGGTAACCTGCGTTGGCCATGCTTCTTCAGGTAAGCCCAGGTTTGACGTCAGCGTTTCTTTACCCCCGACTGAAGTGCCCCATATGCCTTTATTGATAGAGTATTTTGCTTTCTCGAAATTCATTTCCACACCATGATCTTTCAGGTATTGGATCTCTTCCTCACGGCTCAGTTTTAAATCACGGATAGGGGTGATGATCTGTACGTTGGGTACCAATATATTGAATATCATATCAAACCGCACCTGGTCGTTACCGGCTCCTGTGCTGCCGTGCGCTACAAATTCGGCACCGATCTCTTTGGCATAATTAGCTATGGCAGTTGCCTGGCTAACACGTTCAGCACTTACTGAAAGCGGGTAGGTGTTATTTTTTAATACGTTGCCATAGATCAGGAACCTTACGCAGGTATTGTAAAAGTTTTTGGTTTCGTCTACCACATGGTGTGAAGTAACGCCCATTTTATAAGCACGTTCTTCAACGCCTTTCAGTTCTTCGTCGCTAAAACCGCCTGTGTTTACGATTACGGAATGAACCTCGTAACCCAGGTCCTGTGTTAAATATATACAGCAAAATGAGGTGTCTAACCCTCCGCTGTATGCCAATACTACCTTTTTTTTCATTTTTTTATTTGTCGTAGAGACGCAATACTTTGCATCTCTATAGTTTCGTTGTCGATTTCGTTGCTGGTAGGAGACGCAATGTATTGCGTTTCCTACGGATATTATTCTACGTGGTCGTGACGAATTGTTTTTTTGATCGCATTTTCGATACGTTCAAGCAATGTCGCTTTGTGCGTTATCTTTTTCATTTTCTCTTCAAACTGCTTCTGTTTTTCAACCGGGTCAAATAGCATAGCCGTACACATGCAGTTTTTGCGTTCTTTAGCCGTTAAAATATCGAAGTTAACACAGCTTCTGCATCCTGCCCAAAAATCTTCATCCTGTGTAAGCTCCGAATAGGTTACGGGTTCGTAACCGATCTCTGAGTTGATCTTCATTACCGCAAGACCAGTTGTAAGGCCGAAAATTTTTGCATCAGGATATTTGCTTCTTGAGAGCTGGAATATCCGGTGCTTGATCGCCTTGGCAAGGCCTACTTTTCTAAATTGAGGGTCAACTACCAGGCCTGAGTTAGCCACAAAATCGCCGTGGCTCCAGGTTTCGATATAACAGAAACCTGCCCAAGTTCCGTCTTTATGGAACGCGATCACCGCCTTACCTTCCAGCATTTTATTGGCCACATACTCGGGCGAGCGTTGGGCGATGCCGGTGCCGCGTGCCTTGGCGGATTCGGCCATTTCATCACATATCAGCGGTGCAAAATCTACATGCTGGGCAGATGCAACTTGTATGTCAAAATCTTGTATGGTCATTGTAATTGAAAATTACCTTTAATTGTTAGCTCCAGAACCTGAAAAATGAGATAATGATTTGTTTGGGAAGCAGCAAGGCAAAAATGGCGATGCGGCTGTCAAGGCTTGGGTAAGGGGGAAGTTCAAACCCGGGGCATATAAGGCCTTCGTCGTGACGAAGAAAGTACAAAAACAATTGAAATCAAAGCAGCGGCAACAGGAGCAATAACGGCTCTTATTGAGGGCTTGTTTAAGCTTTGGTGGTTCATTTTTTTATAGTTTTTGTTTTTTAATTCAAGGTGCAAATTTATTGCATTAATTTAATTTATGCAATAAAAATTGTTGAATTGTTGGAAGGTTGTAACGTTGAAAGGTTATTGATCATTTTTAAGCGTTTGAGATTGCACTAGTTATTAAAAGCAACCGTTAAAAAACCTTAAAACTTTACAATATTTCAACTCCTCTTCCCCAATATATCACCGATAATCATATCAGCATGTATACGCGAGTTTTCTATAAACCATAAATGGGTATCAAGGCCGCCGCAAACTACACCGGCGAGGTACAAACCCGGTAAGTTGGTTTCCATAGTTTCAGGATCATATTGCGGAACGAATTTATCATCAGATAACACAAGGCCTACTTTTTTCAGGAACTCGAAATTTGGCTGGTAGCCTGTCATGGCCATTACGAAGTCGTTGGGTATGGTGATCAATCCATCCGGCGTTTCAATATCTGCGTCATGCTCCCTTATCGCCTTCAAACTAGAGTTAAAATAGGCTTTAATACTGCCTTCTTTTATCCGGTTGATAATATCGGGCCTAACCCAATACTTAACGCGCTGACTTATTTCGCCTCCGCGGATCACCAGCGTAACATCAGCGCCTTTGCGGTAAGTTTCCAGCGCAACGTCTATAGCGGAATTGCTTGATCCGACCACAATAATCTTTTGCATGGCGTAATAGTGCGGGTCTTTATAATAATGTTTTACTTTCGGCAGATCCTCGCCGGGGATATCAAGATTAACTGCTATATCATAAAATCCGGTTGATAATATTACTTTTTTTGCCTGGTAGCTTGTTTTATTGGTAGTAATGGTGAATGAATTACCCTCCTTTTTTACTCCTGTTACTTCCTCGAATAAGTTAACGGGCAAATTATTCGATGTGGCTACACGGCGGTAGTACTCCAGCGCTTCGTTGCGGGTGGGTTTATTACTGATGGTAACAAAAGGTATCCCCCCAATTTCCAGTTTCTCCGATGTGGAGAAAAATGTCATGGTGGAGGGATAATTATACAGAGAATTTACCAGGCAACCTTTTTCTACGATAACAAAACTTAATCCGGCTTTTTGGGCGGCCAGTCCGCATGCTATACCAATGGGTCCGCCGCCTATGATGAGGATATCGAGCATTATTTATTGAAGATGATGTTTTGCGAAGATAGGGATTTTAGAGATTAGAGATTGGTGATTAGAGATTAGTAAAAAACCAATATATTTGTTAACGACCATATAAATAAAACCAAATGGAAACGTTTTTATATAAATACCGAAAGCTGTTTATAGTTGTGTATGTTATTTTGCTGATTGCATTGCCTTTTAAAATTTATAAGGATATTGTCTACTTTTCTTCAGTTGGCAAATGGGCGGCTACCGGCAAGCTTCTAAATGATTTTGCTATTTATCTGCTGCTTCCCCTATATGTTTTGAGCGTTATTCATAAGGTTTATAAACGCAATCAAAAAGAAGCCGCCTACCAGACCCATCAACAGCCAAACGTTGGAGCTACCAAATAAAGGTGTCGGCATTAGTTAAAAAAACTATAAGGCACAAAAAAGGGTAAGCTACTTTTATCGCGCCGCTCAACTCTCTACCCTTGC
>CAZZUU010000399.1:0-3885 GCA_964657275.1 uncultured Mucilaginibacter sp.
TCTATCTTTCATTCTATTTATGATATTAAGCGACCGCGATTTTAAATTAGACGTTACATCCGAAATTGGCAACCTCCGTGCCCTGTTGATCCATAGTCCAGATGATGGCCTGGGAAAAGTAGTCCCTTCAAAAGCGCAGGATTGGCTATTTGAAGACATTGTGCACCTGGATACCATGCGTAAAAACGAATACGATTATTACGTAAAGCTATTGATGTACTTCCTCGACCCGGATAAAATAAAAGGGAAACTGGCAAAGATAGATGCTAACGAAAGCAAGCGCGCCTTTTTTAAACCGGATAATAAAGGTTTCCATGCCTCCAACAAGGTAATTGAGATACAAACCTTACTCGAAGACATTTTGCACGATGCCGATGTGCGAAAGAAACTAATTGCTTCGGTATGCGCCATTGAAAGCTGTAACTACCGACTTCAGTTAAAACTAACCGATACCGAGCCGGGGCAGCTTTCAAAGATCATCATATCCGGTTCGTTGAATGATGACGAAATGATATTTGCCCCTATCCCCAACTTGATATTTTCGAGGGATATAGGCGTGGCTGTTAATAATTACATGCTGCTGAACAAGCCTGCAAAAAAGGCCAGGGCGCGCGAAACTTTGCTGGCGCGCTATATATTTTTTAACCATCCATTGTTTGCCGCTTACCGCGATAATATTTTAGAAATCCCCGAAACCGTACAGCACTTTTTACGCCCCGGCGAAGACAGTGATGAAAAAACAACATTGGAAGGCGGCGACGTGATGATGGTTAGTCCGCAGCATTTGATCATTGGTTGTAGTGAGCGCACCTCAGCCAGCGGGGCCAACGAGGCGATAAAATTGTTATTTAAAAATAAAGTGGTTAAGAAAGTAACCGTAGTAAAAATCCCGCATAAGCGCGATTATATGCACATTGACACTATTTTTACGCAGGTAAAACGTAATATGTGGGTATTACTGCGTTCACTCGCCATAACCGGCAGCAGCATGGAAGAGCAGGACCCGATTACCTGGTTTGCTGATAAAAAGGCAAAAAACAAAACAGATATTGTACAGTTTGAAGAAGGAAAAAAGACAAAAACATTTGATTGTATAGAAGACCTGCTCCGCGATATCAGTGAAAAAGACCTGAAAAGTGAAAAGAAAACCAAATTCATTTACTCAGGAAATGATACTTTTCCCTTTGACGCTCGAGAGCAGTGGACAGACTCCTGCAACCTCCTTGCACTAAAAGAAGGTGTGGTACTTGGTTACGATCGCAACGACAAAACCATGGAAGCTTTTAAAAAGCACGGCTTTGACGTAATTAAGGTTGACGAGTTGCTTCAGAAATTCGAAAACGATGAACTTGATCCGCAAACGATGAAAAACACGCTAATATTAATGCCATCGTCAGAACTTTCAAGGGCGCGCGGTGGTTTCCACTGTATGAGTATGCCGCTTTTGAGAGACGTCATTAGTCATTAGTCATTGGTGGTTAAGCGTTAAATTTAGTTTTCCAGATATGATTAATCGTTTAGAAGATTTAGAAGTTTATCAACTTGCAGAATCGTTTTCAGATGAAATTTGGTTCTTTGTTATAGGTTGGGATTATTTTGGCAAAGATACTTTAGGAAAGCAGTTGGTACGTTCCGCTGACTCGATAGGCGCAAATATTGCGGAAGGGTTTGGCCGGTATCATTTTAAAGAGAATGAGAACTTCTGCTATTTTAGTCGCGGATCCCTTATTGAAACAAAGGGATCGTTAAATAAAGCAAAAACCAGGAAGTTAATCTCAGAAGATCAATTTACTGACTACCTGAGTAAATTGAGCCTCATCCATCTAAAACTAAACGCCTATATAAAATACATTGGTAGCAAAATCTCTAACCCGCCAACCACCAATGACTAATGACCAATGACTAACAACCAATCAACATCACATATCTTAATGATACGGCCGGTAAATTTCGGCTTTAATGAGCAGACTGCAGGGAGCAATGCTTTTCAAATACGAAGTAACGACGAACAACCAGTGCAGGATAAGGCTTTGCTGGAGTTTGATGGATTTGTAAATGTTTTGAGAGAAAATGGCGTGGATGTTACTGTTATTGACGACACGCCTGAACCCCATACCCCCGATTCTATATTTCCGAATAACTGGGTATCATTTCATGATGACGGCAATGTGTTTTTATATCCCATGCAGGCCGAAAACCGACGATTGGAGCGCAGGGAGGATATAATTGCCCGGCTGGAAGATTGTTTTTCTGTAAAGCGTGTTATTGATTTGAGTCGTTTTGAGCATGAAAATAAATTTTTAGAAGGCACCGGCAGTATGGTGCTCGACAGGGGGAACAAAATAGCGTATGCCTGTATATCCCCCAGAACTGATAAGGAGGTTTTGGATTTGTTTTGCAAACAGGAAGGGTACAAAGAAGTCAGCTTCCATGCGGTTGATGAAAATGGACAGCCGATTTATCACACGAATGTGTTAATGTGTATAGGCAGTAAATTTGCGGTTATTTGTATGAATAGCATAACAGACATAAACGAGCGAACTGAATTAACAACGTTGCTCAAATTAACCCATAAAGAAATCATCACTATATCCTTTGATCAAATGAACCGGTTTGCAGGCAACATGCTGGAGGTTAAAAACAAAGAAGGAGAAAGTTTGATAGTGATGTCGCAAAGCGCATACAAAGTTTTGTTCGAAGCACAAAAAACCAGATTAACCAAATATGGCAAGCTGATTTATGCTGATATAAACACCATTGAAGAAAACGGCGGCGGCAGCGCGCGGTGTATGATGGCGGAAGTGCATTTACCGATTAGCCAATAGTCGATAGTCCATGGGACCATGGCCGGAAGTGATTTCAACTATGGTCTATGGTCTATCGACCATGGACTCCACTAAACAAATTACAATCCAACCATAAATTTAACATGAACAATTACTGCATTATTCGGTTTAAAAATTACATTTGCCAAAATTTTTTATAAATGCAGAGTTACGAAGAGTTTCTTGACCTGAGCGTAGGTTTCCCACAGGAAGGTTTTGAGATAATTGAGGATGAACTTTATTTTCATGACCTCAATTTAATGGAAATGATCGAAACGTATGGTACCCCGCTCCGTTTTACCTATGTTCCGATCATCACTAAAAAGATCCAGCAGGCAAAACTGCTGTTTCAACAGGCAATAATTAAAAACAATTACCGCGGCAGCTATAAATATTGCTATTGCACCAAAAGCTCCCATTTTAAGCATGTAGTTGAAGAAGCGCTTAAAAATGATATCCACCTGGAAACCTCCTCGGCATTTGATATGCCCATGATCGATATCCTGGAGAAAAAAGGCGCTGTTAGCAAAGACGTTACCGTAATATGCAACGGCTTCAAAACATTCCAATACAAAACTTATATTATTGATATGCTGCATGATGGTTTTAAAAACATCATCCCGGTATTGGATAATAAGGAGGAGTTTAACCTGTATGATGACGAGGTGGAAATGGATACCCCATGTAACCTGGGTATCCGGATTGCGGCAGAGGAGCAGCCGACATCTCAGTTTTATACCTCTCGCCTTGGGGTACGCATGGAAGATATTATTGATTTTTATTATAATAAGATCGAACACAACCCGAATTTTCAGGTTAAGCTATTACATTTTTTCATCAACTCCGGTATCTCTGATACGCCTTATTACTGGAACGAGTTGGAAAAGTATGTTACCCTATACTGCAAATTCAAAAAGATAAATCCTGCTCTTGATACGTTAGACATCGGTGGTGGCATGCCTTTTAAGGATTCGCTGGTTTTTGATTTTGATTATGAATACATGATCAATGAAATAGTGAGCCGGATAAAAGAAATATGTGCCGAAAACGACACGATGGA
>CAZZUU010000400.1:0-3818 GCA_964657275.1 uncultured Mucilaginibacter sp.
TGAAAGATGTCGGATCCCGATAGCTATCGGGACGGATTTTCGAATTCGGATTTAAAATATTTTGAAAAGCCTCTTTAAAATTTAAAGGGGCTTTTTCATTTTTAATTCCGATGGATTTTTAGCTTTGAATAATGTTTTCAAATTTTAAATATTACGCCCTAATTGTTGCCGGGGGCTCAGGGACCAGGATGCAGACTGCTATACCAAAACAATTCCTGCTGCTCCGCGGCAGACCTGTTTTGATGTATACCATTGAAGCCTTCTATCATTCAGGTGCAAAACCACAATTAATCGTGGTTCTTCCTGCAGATTACCATTCTTACTGGCAGCAGCTTTGCGCTGATCATAATTTCAGTATCCCCTATCAATTGGTCGCCGGTGGTGAAACACGGTTTCATTCTGTGAAAAATGGATTGGACACTATTACGGATGACCCTGAAGCCCTGGTTGCTGTCCACGATGCCGTAAGGCCATTGGTCACAAAGGAAATTATCGACGAGTCATACCAACATGCCGAAAAGTACGGAAACGCTATTACCGCCGTTAAAAGCCGTGATTCTGTAAGGCAATTTAGAGAAGGTGCATCTATTGGCTTGTTTAGGGACGAAATTTACCTTGTCCAAACACCGCAAACATTTCGCCTGCCGCAATTAAAAAAAGCTTATCTGCAAAAATACAACAGCCAGTTTACCGACGATGCCAGCGTAGTTGAACATGCCGGCGAAACCGTTAGCCTGATAGAAGGCAGCTATCAAAATATAAAGATCACTTTCCCCGAAGATATAGGGATGGCAGAAACGGTGTTAAAGAGTCGATAGTCCATGGTCGATGGTCCATGGCAGTTATCGTCCATTTCATACCACGCCTATAACTTAAAGTCCATAGCCTCATGGTAAAGTCTGTGACGCTACTATGGACTATGGACTATCGTCTATCGGCTTAAGTTACGCCCTTCTGATGATTCCTAAAAGTAACGCAATAACTGCTATTACTAAAAGAATATGGATAAGGCCACCGCCTACTGGATAAACAAATGCTCCGAAAATCCATCCGATTACAAGGATAACGGCTATTAAATAAAGAATGCTTCTCATTTTGTAAAGTTTTAGTTGGTAAATTATATTCAACTAAACCAAAACCATTCCAAAAAGTTTTAAGCACAAAAAAAACCCCGCAATGCAGGGCTTTTAAGGTAATATCATTACAATTAGTATTCGTCTTCGTTAAAAAAGAAGTCGTCCTTTGTAGGGTAATCAGGCCATATTTCTTCAATATTTTCGTAAGGTTCACCATCGTCTTCCAAAGCTTGCAGGTTTTCTATAACCTCAACAGGCGCTCCGGAGCGGATAGCATAATCAATCAATTCATCTTTTGTTGCCGGCCATGGTGCATCTTCAAGGTGAGACGCTAATTCGAGTGTCCAATACATATCTTTTATTAGTTATAATAGGTAATTTACTTTTTCGCAAAAGTATAATATTTTTTATTTGATTATCAATATTTTTTTGCGTTCAAATGTTTTGTCTTTTTGATTCAACAATTTACGCCCAGTGACATTTTAAACGCCTTTAACGTTTTAAGCGCCAACTATGTTATACCTGCAGGTTATCCCCCAAATTTTTTTTTGATATTTAAATTTTTCAAATACGCGGTATCCATTGATTTTCAGGTATATTATGCTCGTGCCCTATTTTTCTGGCTAAGGTAAACAGGTAATCGCTCAGCCTGTTCAGGTAAATGATCACTTTTTCGTCGACGGTACTTTCTTCGGCTAGGTGTACGGTTATCCTTTCGGCCCGCCGGCATATACACCTTGCAATATGACAATAAGAAACAGCATTACTGCCCCCCGGCAAAATAAAATGTCTTAATTCGGGCAGCAATTCGTTCATGGCATCCATTTCCTTTTCCAGCAGTTCAATGTCGGCCATGTGTAAATCCGGTATGATCATTTTTGATTTTTCGGGATCAGAAGCCAGTGACGAACCGATAGTAAACAGCCTGTCCTGTATTTGTTTTAATATGCCTTTATCATGGGGAGTAATATCCTGGTCACCAATCAAACCAATGTGCGAGTTAAGTTCATCTACAGTTCCGTAGCTTTCAATACGCAGGTGGTGTTTTGCAACGCGTGTACCGCCTATAAGGGAGGTATGTCCCTTGTCGCCTGTTTTGGTGTAGATCTTCATAATTTCGGATGTCGGAATTTCAATGTCGAATTTATTGATTTTTATTTTCGAATCTATATTATAAATAATTTCCGGCTTCCGTTTTTTGGCTATTTGTTAAAGAGTGTAAAAACACAACAATGTTTTAAATGTTGCTTAATTTTAAGTCCGAAATGAAATACCTCGTATTAACAACCAAAATAAGTGCCGTTATATTATTTACAGGCCTGCTTTTAAGCTTAAAGTGCGCAAATACCGGCGATGTGCCTGCAAAAGTCCCTCCAACCAAAATAGCTGTAGCCGGTTTTTTAACTGAAAAGCAGTATAATGAGCTCTTCCCGATGCGCGATAAATTTTATAGCTATGCCGCTTTTGTAAAGGCTGTAAAAGAAATGAGCTGGATAAAGGTAAAGATAGTGCGGCGGGCAGTTTCTGTTTACCAGTTTACACGTACAGATAAAAGAACAAATAAACCCACTGTTGTGCGACAGGATGAAGACTGGAACGAAGCCTGGGCAAAAAAGAAGCCCGACAGCAGCTACGTGATTGACTATGGCAACTTTTGCTCGGATAAGGATTTGCAAACCAGCAAAAAGGAACTGGCGGCCTTTTTCGCAAACATAGCCCATGAAACCCGGCACGGTTAAAACGGGAAATATAACGACGGGCTGATGCTGATACATGAGAGCGCTACTTCGTTATTATACGTTGCCCCGAACGACACCTACCCGGCCGCTCCCGATAAAAAATATTACGGACGAGGGCCAATGCAATTAAGCTATAACGGCAATTACGGTTATGCTTCTGATTGTATTTTTGGCGATAAAAAAATATTGCTCAATAACCCCGATCTGGTTGAAACCGACCCTGTAACTGCTTTTAAAACAGCTATTTATTTTTGGATGACCCCGCAAACTACCAAACCTTCAGCACATGATGTTATGACCGGCAAATGGCAGCCAAACAGCGCCGACAAAGCTGCAGGACGAACTCCCGGTTTTGGAATGACCATAAATATTGTGAATGGCGCAGTTGAATGCAACAAAGGCGAGGAAATGTACAACATGAAGGACCGCATCGGTTTTTATCAATACTTTTTAAAGAAGCTAGGTGTTAGTGATGCTAATTGTGCCTGCTCATGCGGGAAAATGAAACCGTTTTAGGATTTCGGAATTCGGATTTTCGATTGCGAAATGTGCAACTTTTTTTACCTTTATTCTTCGATAAGGTTTTAATTAACGCTAAATCACTATAATGGATAACTTACCATTTGATACCGTTGGGTTGTGTTCCGAAGATATAGACCGGTTTCACGATACCTACAAGGCACTTAAGCAAAAATTTCAGATCGAATTTACAGGCGATATTGATTTTCATTTAAACCAATTTGAGGTATTCCGAAACTATTTCGAAATCAAACTTCGCGAATCATACGCAATCAAACATTTGAGTAATACCAGCTATGTACTTTTTATTGAAACCCATTCAAGGACAAAAGGATCGAAAGGCGGCACGTTAGATTACTGTGAAAATCAAACATGGGGATTAGCCTATTTAAAGAAGAATTTTGGACGCATCTTGATAAGACGTGAAACGCTGGCCGATAAAATTATTGAACTGGTGCACCCCGTTGAATTGGATTTTGACGAG
>CAZZUU010000401.1:0-3808 GCA_964657275.1 uncultured Mucilaginibacter sp.
CAGCCCACGGTTCCGTTAATATCCACGTCCGTAGATATTTGCTCCCTACCGTGCCCTTCAAGGCCAATAACTACCCGGCTTTCGCCCGACCATTTGCACAAAGCTGCGTTTAATGCGCTTAACAGAAGATCATTGATTTCTGTGTGATAAACTTTAGGTACATCTTTTAATAACTTACGTGTTTGCTCCACGCCAAGTTTTACCTGGTAATCTTGCATGTTCTTTACCAGGACTTCGCCTTTATACGCCTTATCTAAAGGTAAAGATATGTAGTTACCTGCAATTTGTTCCCAATATTCTTTTTGTGCCGATACACCGCGACCCTCGCCATAAGCAGCCAACGCGGTATGCCATTGCCGGTACGAGCTGCTTTTTGCACCAATTGTCACATCACGCCCGTACATCAAGCTGTTCAATAACTGTTCCAAGTCTTCCAACAGCACACGCCACGACACGCCATCGATCACCAGGTGATGAATCACAATAAACAAGCGGTTTGATTCTTCAGCGCCTGGCGTTTGCATCAATACCATCCGCATTAGTTTCCCTTCTTCTATCGAAAGGCTTCGCTGGTGATCGTCTTCGTGGCTATTAATTGCCGCGGCGATGTCTGTCTTATCTTCAAGGTTATCGACATGCAAGTGTAGCGAAGCGTCGCCAAATTCCTGCTGCCATTTACCATCGGTCTTTTTAAATGTCAGCGCCAAAGCATCATGACGTGCCCTTATGTGATCGAGCGCCGCCTGCAACACCGGAACCGTTACCGCTTTGTTAATTTTAAGAAGTACACTCTGATTGTAATGTGATATATCGGCTGATTCTTTTTCGAAGTACCATGACTGGATCGGCAATAGCCCGAACGCCCCGCTCAATACACCCTGTTCACCTGTAATTGCCGCTTCTTTGGTTTGAGCAATAGCTTCGGCCAAAGCCGCTATTTCCTGGTAATTAAAAATGTCTTTAGGCATCACATGGCCCAGGCGCCTCATCCGGCTTAACACCTGTATCATCAGGATGGAGTCGCCGCCAAGCTCAAAAAAGTTATCGTAAATACCAATGCGGTCCAGGTCAAGCAATTCCTGCCATATTTCAACCATGTCACGCTCTATTTCGTTTCTCGGCTCAGCATAACCTGTAGTTACGTTTGCGAGTTCCGGATCTGGCATTGCCTTGCGATCAATTTTGCCGTTAGCGGTTAAAGGGAGGCTTTCCAACTGAACCCATAACGCTGGCACCATGTAATCAGGCAGTTTTGTACCCAGGTATTCCTGGATAGCCTGTTTGTCAAAATCTTCAGACGCAACCACATACGCTATGAGCCGTTTATTCCCGGCGATATCACCTTTCGCCAATACAACACCCTGACTTACGAGGCCGCTGCCATTCAATACATTTTCTATTTCTCCAAGTTCAATACGATAACCTCTTATTTTTACCTGGTCGTCCACCCTTCCCGAATATTCGATATTACCGTCAGGCAGCCACCGGCCTAAATCGCCGGTCCGGTAAAGTTTTGCAGCCGGGTCATTACTGAAAGGGTCCTTAATAAACTTTTCTTCTGTTAATTCAGGACGGTTCAGATAACCGCGCGCCAGCCCGGCACCGCTTACACAAATTTCGCCGGTAACACCAACAGGGCTTAACTCATTAAAATTGCTCAGAATGTAAATCTTGGCATTAGCAATTGGCTTGCCAATGGTGATCACGTGGTCGGCACCAATAGGGTCGTCGGAAAGACTCGCGCATACCGTGGTTTCCGTCGGGCCGTAGGCATTAATGAGTCGTGTTCCTTTTGATTGAATAAATCTTCCGGTTGTTTCATTTAACGGCTCCCCTGCTGATACGATGGTGCGAAGAATCTGTAAGGTTTCGCCGTCGATAGTTGACTGAAACGATGGTGGTACTACGGCAAGCTCAACCTGGTTTTTAATTATCAGCTCTTTAAACCGCTGCGCCGACAGTAAGTCATCTTTTTCACACAATACAAGCGCGCCTCCGCTCAACAGTGTATTGAATATTTCGTAGCAGGAGGCGTCAAACCCAAATGATGCAAATTGCAATGTCCGCATTCCCGGTTTTAATCGTAATGCCGTGGCCTGACTTACTGCTAAATTAACAACTCCGCCATGCTCAATCATCACCCCTTTAGGCTTTCCTGTTGAGCCTGACGTATAAATAACGTAGGCCAGGTTGTCTTTTGTTACCGGGGTTTTAATTTCCGCTGATGATTGTCCGTCAATCAATGCCCAATCAAAATCGAGCTCTGCTACTTTAACTTCTTCCGGTAGTTTTTCCCTGCAAATACTGCTGCTTAACACCAGTTTTGCGCCGGTATCTTCCAGCATATAGCTTATTCGGTCGGCAGGATAATCAGGGTCTATCGGAACATACGCGCCGCCGGCTTTTAAAATACCAAATATACCTACAATCATTTCCAGGCTTCGCTCAATGCAAATAGGAACCAATGTTTCGGTTTTTACACCCAAAAGCTGTAAATAACGTGCGAGCTGATTTGAGCGTTCGTTTAGCTCTTTGTAAGTCAAGTTATGCTGTCCGAAAGCTATCGCGACAGCATCCGGCTGTTTTGTAACCTGTTCGATGAACATTTCGAGGACGTTCTTTTCTTTAGGATAAACAGCAGCGGTGTCATTAAACGCCGTCAGTAACTGGTCTTTTTCAACGTTACTGAGCATACCCAAACTACTTAGACTTGTTTCGGGAGAAGCGACGATAGAACCCAGCAGGTTAATATAATGACCGATCAACCGCTCTATCGTTTCCTTTTTGTAAAGGTCGGTACGGTATTCAATCGTACCTTTTATGCCGGCGCTCGTTTCCCATATGTAAAATATAATGTCGAGCGTCGAGGTAGTTTGATCAGCCGTTTCGGTGGTTAGGCGAAGGTCGCCCAGCTTTAACTCGGGTACATCCGGCGTGTTGTGAAAAGTAAATACCACCTGGAAAAGCGGGCTGCGGCTGGTATCACGGGTTTTTACAACCGCATCCACCACCTTTTCAAATGGTACATCCTGATGTGCATAAGCCTCCAGGGTAGTTAACTTAACTTGCTGAAGCAAGTTTGAGAATGATAAATTCCCGCTTACCTCATCGCGCAAAGCTAATGTGTTAACAAAAAACCCAACCAGGTTTTCTACCTCCCGGTGCTGGCGGCCCGCGATTGGCGTGCCAACGCAAATATCTTCCTGTCCGCTATAGCGGAACAATAATGTTTTGTATGCTGACAACAATGTCATGTACAAAGTGGCACCATGCGTACGACTGAGTGCTAACAATTTACCTGATAGCTCCCGGTCGACTTGGAAACTACATTTGGCACCCTCCACACCCGGTATTGATGGCCTGCTGTAATCTGTAGGTAGCTGAAGCGGGGTAACATCGTCCAGTTTCTCTTTCCAGTAACCCAGTTTATTCTCGAGCACCGAACCCTGCATATACTGTCGCTGCCAAATGGCGTAATCAGCATATTGGACTTTGATAGCTGTTAAATTAGCCTGCCGTTTTTCAATCTTCGCTGCATAAAGTTCAACCACTTCACTTACCACAATAGATGTAGACCATTCATCCGAAGCTATATGGTGCATAATTACAATCAAAATATGATCGTCAGGCGCAAGTTTAATAAGTTCCGCCTTTAACATATAATCTGTTGAAAGATCAAACGGCGTACCGATCAGGGTTGCTACATGTTCGGATAAGCCGGTTTCGTCTTTTTCAAATTCATCGGTAAAGCCCAACTTCCAGTAAGTTGCCGGGATGATCTTTTGATAACCAACGCCGTATGGGTCCT
>CAZZUU010000402.1:0-3788 GCA_964657275.1 uncultured Mucilaginibacter sp.
TATCTTTTTTAGCGGCATCAGGCGTAGTAGATTGTGAAAAACCGGAAAGGCTGATCAGAACAAATGATAATAGCAGTAATGGTAACTTCATAAATTGTGGGGTTAAATGTCAGCCACAAAGTTACAAATCAAATTTTTATTACAAATTGACGGTTCACTTTATTTGAGAATGGTGTAAAACATGGCTATCGCCGCCGCGCCCATCGCAACAAAAGTAACCCACAGTGTAGTTGTTGAAAGCCGGCCGCTTTTAAATTCGCCCATTATTTTTTCGTTCGCCGCAATTTTGAGGATAAGAAATAAAAGCGGAACGGCAGCAACGCCGTTCAATACAGCAGAATATACCAATGCTTTTACAGGATCAATACCTATAAAATTGATAAATAATCCTATAACGGTCGCTGCAATGATAATTGCATAAAACTGGGGGGCCTTTTTCAGCTTCAAGTTCAGGCTTGCTTTCCACTCAAACGCTTCTGCTACAGAATAGGCCGCCGAGCCGGAAAGTACCGGGATGGCCAGCATCCCGAGGCCAATAATACCAACAGAGAATATGAGTTTTGACAGGAAACCCGCATGCGGGAAACTATGAACCAAAGGTTCTATAGCTTTAGCGGCATCGGCGGCTGTTTTAACATCATGTACCCCGCTGTTATGCAAAACGGTTGCTCCAACCACAATAATGCTCCAGGTAGCAAACTCAGAGAATATCATGCCGGAAGTATTATCCAAACGCATCCTGCTTACGCTCATCCAGCTGATGAATGGCTTGCCTTTGGTTAATAAATGTTTTTCCTGGTCTTCTTCTACCTCCTGCGAGGCTTCCCAAAAAAACATATAGGGCGAGATGGTTGTACCCAATACACCAGTGATAATGAAAAAGAAAGCAAATGAAAATTCAAAATGAGGAACTATTGTGGCCCTTAAAATAGTGCCCCATGGCTGATGAACGATAAATAATGTAATTGGATAGGCCAATAAAGTTATGGCAAGCCATTTTAAGATTTTCGAATAAAATTTATAATTGGTAAATACTTCCAGCAGTAAGATAATGGCAGTAAATATGAGTGTCAGCACGAAAAAGGGAACAGGTACCAGTAGTTGTGCGGCAGATGCCATAGCGCCCAAATCCGCGCCTATGTTTATGGTATTTGCAATAACTACTATTCCTACTACGGTATAAAGCACCCCCCGGCCGTAACACTCTTTAACTATTGCGGTAATACCTTTGCCGGTAACCAATCCTATCCTGGCGCATGCTTCCTGCACGGCTATCATTAGCGGCAGCATATAAAGCGCGGTCCATAGCTGCCCGTATCCGAATTGTGCACCTGTTTGCGAATAGGTTGCTATGCCCGAAGGGTCATCATCGGCCGCCCCCGTAACCAATCCCGGACCAAGGATGCGCCAAAAGCCTTTGATTTTTGCTGACAGCTCAGTTCTTCGCTTCATACAATTGATTTGGTTGAAGGTAGTCAGTTTGCATGATTAACTCACAAAATTTGTGATTTATCCTTTACTAGTAAAATACCTTATAAACTCATAAAATAGTCGGTTAGTGATTTAAAGTCATCAAACTTCAAGTCGTAGTCGTCTGTAGTTCCAAAGCCGTAGCTGACGAACACAAACGGGACATTTGCCAGGCGGCTCTGCTCGCCGTCGCCGGCAGTATCACCCACGTAAACAGGCGTTTTAAGGGAATGTTTTTCGGCCAGCAGCTTTATATTGTAATTTTTGGGCATAAAATTGATGCCGTGTGCCAGTTCATCAGTTATATATTCATCAATACCCGCCCAATCTATAAATAAACGGATAATGCCTTTGGCGCAATTGCTCAAAACAAACAAGGGGTATTTTTGCGCAAGTTGCCTTAATCCTTCTTTAACATCCTCGTATAAAATACCGCCACTTTGAGGTAACAGCATCCGGCGTTTGTCCATAACCGCAGTAAATATCCGTTGCTGCTTTTCTTCGTCAAAATCGGGCATCAAAACGCCCATTACTTTCTTGCCTTCCCAGCCTACCATGCCGGCAAGTTCGTCTCTTCCCAAAACTCTTTCTATGGCGAAATCTTTAAATACAAGGTTCCACGATTCGGCATAGGTGTCAACGGCATCCCAAAGGGTACCGTCCATATCAAATATCAGGCTGTCGGGTTTTTGCATAGGTAAAATGTTTTTTTGTGAAAGATAAGAGATGTTATTTAACAGCCTCACGACAAAGTGTATTTGAAGGTTTACCTTAAATATTTAGTTGCTAGTTTCTAATTCTTGATGTGCTGTCGATATTGTATTTAAATTTATTCCGCCAGGTTTGTATAATGCTTATTATAAGTTCAAAATCATAACCATTTTCGTTTCTAACTGTGAAATGCCTTTTCATCCGATTTTTATATCTGATTCCGTTTATTGAAAAACCATTTATAGTAGGCCCAAAATCAAATTCGAAATTTTCATATTGCTCTTTAAAACTTAATGGTCTTTCAGCTAAGATTGTATAGTTCATAGCAGCAAAATCCTTTTCGAGAAGTAGGCTCACACGTTTTTTATTCTTTAGTTTTTTATAAAAAAAAATATAAACGGCAATGAATGTTAAAACAACCGGAATACTTAACAAGGTATTATCTCCAAAAATATTCAATTCTAAAATATAATGAGTTAGCTCAAAAAGACCAAGCCATAATAAGACATAAATAAACAAATCTTTATATGTGGTCATTGATAAATCTTGTTAAAATACAGTGATGCTATTTTGGACGTGAATATATGATTCATCAAAGCAATTTAGAGTATAAATATTTTATTAACGAAAATAGCGCCCTGGCTAAAACCAAGACGCTATTAAATATATATTAAAATTGGCTGGGCACTTTCACCTAATCAACCACTCACCTAATCAACTTAATCAACCACTAATTAACTTTTCCAAACTCGCCGTTTGCGTTAATGGTAACCTCATCACCTAACATCGTGCTGCCGGCCTGTGGGGCCAGGTTAAAATCAGATCTTTTTACAACACCTGAAAGTTTAAAACCAGCATCATCCTTTTTGCTCATTGGATTGGTGATAGTACCGCGGTACCAAAGATCCATAGTAACCGGTTTGGTAACGCCGTGCAGGGTTAAGTTACCGCTTAATTTGTAATGGTTTGCAGAAACCGTGTTGATACCTGTACTTGTAAATGTGATGGTTGGATATTTAGCTACGTTAAAATAATTTTCAGACCGTAAGTCTTTATCGCGATAGTCAACGTCGGTATTTATTGAAGCTGCGTTTATAGTCAGGTTAAATTGGGCGTCGCTAAAATCTGGTTTTGAGGCAACTATTGTACAGCTAAAATCTTTAAATATACCGTCAACATCCGAAACCATCAGGTGGGTGATAGTAAAACCGATCTTCGAGTGCATCCCGTCGTTTTTCCAGGTAGTTTGCGCAAAAGTTGCTGTGCTCAATAAAGCAACAGCTAATAACATGATTGTCTTTTTCATAATTGTTTTTAAGTAGTAAGTTTCCATTTCTATTGCAACAAAGCTAATACAAGACTGTTTGTTTTTTTAAAAATAGTTGTTTAAACATCTATTTTTACAATCTGGTGATTATGGCTTTCGTATCCGAAGGGTTTATATCTTCATTTTCTTGTTTTTATTTTGTAAAGGAATGTTGTAGCTAAGTTCTTTTAATGTTTTACATCCCGTAACAATATGTCTCCTTTTGTGACGCAGGGCTTGGAGAAATTACCTCATAAAGAAGGTTCAAAATAGGAAGAGGATATTTGAGATGAACGATGAT
>CAZZUU010000403.1:0-3765 GCA_964657275.1 uncultured Mucilaginibacter sp.
AACAAAAACGCCTCCTGGTTTTAAGAATTGAATGGTATGTTTTATAGCCGCCTCATCCCACATTGCGGGTTGGCGTGCTGACGCAAATGCATCAAAATAAATGATATCGTATTGTTGGTTTGATGAGAAGTCCAATAGTTTACAGCTTGCAATTCGCAGCCCGCAAAATGGGTTAATTTTTGTTTCGGATATTAGCGCCTTTTCATAATCATCAATAAACTGCCGCCATAATGATAATGGTACATAGTTGTCGTAACGGGTTTGGCTTATTACGTCAGCGCTAAGCGGATAAGCTTCAATACCGGTGTAAACCAGGTTGATCTCTCTGGATGCACAAAAATCAACGCTTAGTAAAAAATTAAGCCCCGTGCCAAAACCGACCTCTAAAATTGAAACCGTATCTTTTCCCGCACTTTCGTCAGCAGCAACGAGGCCATCTGTTATCCCGGCAAGGTTAAATCGTTTTTTCAGGAAGTATTGTAATCCTGAATTTACAAATACATGATTACTTTCCTGCAATGCGCCATTTTTGGAATGGTAGGTTTCTCCAACTTCCGAATTGTAAATTGTTTTTGAGCCATCAGCGGTATTAACGAATTCAAGCATATATATATGTAGATTATACTGATTTTAGAAAGGTTAGGCCGATTTTAGATCCTTATTTAGGTTCGTGATGGCTAAGATAGCTTCACCAAAATCATGGACCTGCGCTGCTGATAGGTTACTTTTAATAATACTGGCCGCGGCAGCGGACCGGTATCCTCCAGCACAATGCACGACAATGGGTTTATCAACCGGAATCTCACTCAATCTGCTGCGTAATTCTGGCAACGGAATGGAAATAGCATTGTTAAAAAATAAGCTGTCTGCCGTTTCGTATTTATTACGCACGTCTATTACGGTATAATTTTGAGGATTGGAATCAAAATCTGCCCTATCGAGTTTTGGCGACTTTGACTTAGCTCGTCCGGTTGATAATATCGCAGCTATAATGTTTTGCTCATAACCGATCTTGGCAGCTTTGTTTATTACATCATCTAAGTTCTCGTCTGTTGAGGCGATGAGGTAAAATTTTTCGTCAGGATAAATTATGGATCCAAGCCAGGTTTCAAATTTTTCGGCGTTCTGCAGGTTGATAGCGCCCTTTAAATGGCCGCCATCAAATTCAATTTTGGGACGTGTATCAATTATCGCAATGCTCTTTTCTAAAGCGATATCATTGTCGATCCTTAAAATACTGCTGATGCTTTCTTTTAAACCGGCTGCGCCTTTTTTGTTGATATCAACGTCGCGTTCAAAATATAATGGAACAAAGGGCTGGTCGGTAGTAATTAACTTAACAAAAGCCAATTCGTCCATCAATTGAAGTGCATAGTTTTCTTTTAGTTCACGACCAATAGTGCTTTGCAAATCAGGGCTTATATTTTTTCCGCATAACGACCCAGGGCCGTGAGCTGGATAGACGGCAGTAGCATGAGACAAAGTCATCAACTTTTTTCGTGTTGAATGAAATAACTGCTTTGCCAATTCTTCTTTTTTGGCAGTTATGTTGCCGGTATTTTCACGAAGATCAGGGCGGCCAACATCCCCAACAAATAAGGTGTCACCGGTAAATAAGCTTTTTTGATTGCCGTCCTCATCCTCAACCAAAACGGATATCGAATCGGGCGAATGCCCGGGTGTATTAATAGCGCTAAGCTTTATTTCGTTGAGCATGATGATGTCCCCATCATCAAAGCTCTCGTGAGGATATTCGGCACCGGTGAGTTTGCTGGTATAGATAACGGCTCCGGTTGTTTTATGGATTTCGAGATGCGAGCTAACGAAATCAGCATGAGGATGCGTTTCTATTACCCCAACTATATCAGCTTGGTGCATAGCAGCAAAACTGTAATACTGTTGCGGATCGCGGCTTGGATCAATTAAGATCATTTTGCCGGTCCTGACGATGGCATATGAGGCATGCGCTAAACCTTTATCATAAAACTGTTGTATGATCATTTCGAACAAAAATAGCGTAAAGTGTGAAACCGGATTTCTTTATAATGTAATTTTAGTTACACCAGGGGTTAGTCAAACCTATTCAGCCTCTCTTTTTACCAATAAAATTTCGTCTCCGTCTAACGGCAGGTATCCGTACTCATAACAAAAATGGTAAGTTTTGCCGTTTTGTGTTTGGTATGTGCGTGTATGGTATTCAAAATCAAAACCCTTGGCAGCCAGTTTTTTTGTGGTTGTTTTCGTTTTTCCGGATGGATTTAATTCCTCCATTATCCTGCGGTTGCGTCGAAGGATATTATTGATGTTTCGTACCAAGTTATAGCTATTGCTGTTAAGCTGGTTATTGTAATTGTTGCGACAGAGGTCGTTACAGAATTTTTTGTCAGCCCGTCCATGCAGTATCGTTCCGCAATCAAGGCATGTCTTTTCTTCATTCATCGAATAAAGGTAATAAATTATTATCCGTTTGCAAACGGTTGCAAATGGAAATTGTCGACTATAAATGATTAGCAACCGAATATTTTGAGTCGATCGCCACAATTTTGTATCGTTAATTAAACACAAAAATTAAAAGAAATGAACACATTAAGAAACAGCGTACGCCTGGTAGGTAACCTGGGTATGGATCCCGAAGTAAAAAGTTTTGATAACAACAAGAAATTAGCGAAGCTTTCTTTAGCTACGAACGAAAGCTACAAAAATGACAAAGGCGAAAGAGTAACCGAAACCCAATGGCACAATTTAGTGATGTGGGGAATGCAGGCAAAATTTGCAGAGGACTTGCTTAAAAAAGGAGATGAGGTGGCTATTGAAGGCAAGCTTGCCAATCGTAATTACATCGACAAAGACGGCATCAAACGTTATTACTGCGAAGTGGTGGTTAATGAATTTATTAAGCTTGGCAGCAGGAATTAGGTGGATTGATTGGAGGTTGGAGTTTAGTTTTTTTCAAAAAGATACCCGGTAAATTTAACTAATCTCCAATCTCTAACCTCTAATCTTTTTTAAACCTTTATTATTATATTTGTTATGTACTTAGAAGCAAAAGAAACCGCCCGGTTATATAAACTATTGTCCGATAAATTAGGCAATGATACCACCGAGGCAATGTTTAAATATATCGACAATAAAACAGCACGATCTGTGGAAGTAAACATAAAAACATTAGCAACCAAAGATGACCTTGCTCAGTTTAAGTATGACCTTAGTAAGGAGATTGGCAATGTTAGGGCCGATACTATTAAGTGGATGTTTATCTTTTGGATTGGCCAGGTCGGAGCAACCCTGGCAGTAGCTTTTCTTTTTTTGAAAAAGTAATATCCATGTTTTAAGGCCGTTAAACTATATTTTTACAGTATATAGCTTAAGCCCTTCTCAGGAATAGTAGCGATATAACCATCCTCATTCAACGCATCCGCGAGCGCCTGCATGCTGTTAATTTCTCCATGTACCAGGAAGATGTTTTTAAGTCTTGTTTTATCTTGCTGTCTTGCTGTGTTTATTAGATCTTCATGGTCGCCGTGAGCACTTAATACATCTGTTTGCTTTATGGTGGCATAAACCGCCAGGTCGCGGTCTTTTATATGTACAATGGGATCGCCCCGCAATAAACGGTGGCCCAAAGTTCCTTTGGCACAATAACCAATGAAAAGTATCGTACAATAATAATTTTGGATGTTATGAAACAAGTGATCCTGTATGCGGCCCCCATCAAGCATACCTGCCGACGAAATGATAATACACGGTTCAAAATAATTGGATACC
>CAZZUU010000404.1:0-3755 GCA_964657275.1 uncultured Mucilaginibacter sp.
GTGCTGCTTTGGTTTGCTACCTGGAAAAACGGCAGCAGCCACTATATGCCCGAATGGATGAAACGCGAACCGGCAAAATATCCAAACATCACCGGGGATAAGGGCCAGGCGGTTGACTCGCCTTCACCGCATTCAAAGGCTTCGCTTGATGCAGATATTAATGCCTTTACGCACGTAATGGGATACCTTAAAAATGCAGATAAACAGCATACCATAATTATGGTACAGGTAGAAAACGAATCGGGTGCATGGGGAAGCGTGCGTGATTATTCCCCCACCGCACAAAAGTTATTTGAGGGCCAGGTACCGGCAGAACTATTAAAGCCCGCTGTGCTGTTAGCGCTACAGGTTCCGGTAGTTACCGGCGGCACCTGGGCAAAAGTTTTTGGCGACAGGGCCGATGAATATTTCCAGGCATGGTCGGTTGCCCGTTATATCGGCCAGGTTGCAGCAGCAGGCAAGGCCGAATATCCTTTGCCATTGTATGTTAACGCCGCTTTGCGCGATCCGCTTACCAATCCAAAAGCCAACACCTATGAAAGCGGCGGCCCTACCGATAACGTGATCCCTATCTGGAAGGTAGCGGCACCGGCTTTAGATTTGCTTGCGCCGGATATCTACCTTCAGGGAAGTGAAACCATATTGAAGGTTTTAGATTTATATGACCGCCAGGATAATACCCTTTTTGTACCGGAGACAGCCTTTAGTTCTGCCAATGCAAAATACCTGTACGAGGTTATCGCACGCGGTGGTATCGGTTTTTCGCCTTTCGGGATTGACGATAGCGGTCGCGGATCTTCTGAAACTGAAATGGAGGCCCATCTTGCACCCTTCGGGCGTGAGTATGAGATGGCAGGCCCCATGATGAGAGAGCTTGCCCAATGGGCGTTTGAAGGCAAAATAAAGGCCGTTGTTGAACGCGAGGACCATGCCGAGCAAACCATTGACCTGGGCGCATGGCAGGCTGTAGTATCATTTGGTTCGGGCAGCAGGAGATACGGCGTTCCGCCGCCAACTGCCGAGGCAAATGGTAAATTGATGATCGTTAAGCTGGAGGAAAATAAGTTTGTGATCGTTGGCGAATTTTGCCACATCACCTTCAAGCCTACGGGCAGCAATTCAGATAAAGCGTGGCAATACTTAAAGGTTGAAGAAGGCTCGTATAAAGACGGATCATTTAAACCGCTGCGCATCCTTAACGGAGATGAAACCGATTTTGGCGGCCCGCGTTTTGGGGCTAAACCAACAGTGTTGTTAACTACATTGGTTTTAAGATAATTATCGATCTAATTAGGTTGATGCCCTTGTGTTCATAGTGCATCCTTTGTGCCCATGGTGGTTAATTGTAACCACTATGCGCACGAAGATGTTCACAAAGGGCACAATTGGTTAGTTAGTTACCCTGTACGCCTTAAATTTATCCAGGTTCATATTATCTAAGATTTGAATGGACGAAGCCGGGCACAAATCCGGATTATTCCACGTAAACAACGCCAAACCACTTGCTTTTTACCTTCCTGAAGCACCTCCCAACAGAATCTGCGTAAGCGTAAAAACATTATTTGTTGTTGCGAAATATTTAACTTAATTTTATTGTTAATGATATCTAACTAGTTATCAGCTATTTCACTTCTTAAATCTTATCATTAACCAGCAGTGATCATGAAGCGTTTAGTTAATCAGCCCCGGTTCTATTTATTGATAATGGTTGCAATTATTGGGGTTACTTTCTACTGCTGTAAAAAGTCGACTGGATCAGGTAATTCTAATAGTAATATCATTTATACCGATTTAACCCCTGATTCCATAATTTCCCGTGGTTATGGATATAATCTTGACCTTAATAAGGATGGAAACACTGATTTTATTTTTAGCGTTTACAGCCAAAGATGCAATGTAGCCTGTGGTACGGGCATAACTGGCCATATTGCTGTATACCCGGCAACTGGCAGCACCAACGAAATAGAACTTGATGGTACCAGCGGTAACTACCCCAGGGCCCTGGATTTATCCAGCGTAATTGACAGTGCTTCGATCAATTGGTCGGCTAACAATTCGCCGTTATTATTAAGTGCACTTACTTGCAATTCGTGCAAAATAGGTCATTATCAGGGTAATTGGCCACTTTTCACAGACAAGTACCTGGGCTTGAAGTTTGCAGTTGGTACAAAGGTCTACTACGGTTGGGTTAGGCTGAATATGTCGGTAGGCGAACAGAACGTGTTGATTATCAAAGATTTTGCGTACAACAGCACATCGGGTCAATCAATAATGGCAGGGCAAATGAAGTAAGCTCTGTCTAACGGGGACTGCTGCCGGCGTTTAAAAGGCCCTCCCGCAGATGTGCGGATCTGTGATCGGGTGCGGTAGGGAGACAGCATGTAAGCGTTAGTTAGTTACCCTGTACGCCTTAAATTTATCCAGGTTCATATTATCCAGTATTTGGATAGAAGAAGCCGGGCCCAGATCCGGGTTGCTCCATTGTCGTAAGGCCCAAACCACCTGCTTTTGTGGGGTAACTTCAATTAACTGAACGGCGGTTGGCCAGTCGGCGGCGTTTTTTATGCTATTATTGCACCAGTTGCTAAATACGGTGTTACCGTTATCAAGCCTTATAGCTACCTGTAATTGATAAAGCTTAATATCGGGGATATCTGCCTGGCTTAAATCCCACACAATTTTACCCTCCTTATTCACTTCGGATATATAGCTGCCGCGATTGGTTGACATTAGTGTATTGCCATTCTTTAACCGCATGGTGCTCCACGGCGGCCCTGTTTTAACCGACCATATTGCCTTACCCTTCATGTCGTACTCAGTTACCACGTTGGAGTCGAGGTGAGCGGCGATGACGGTGCCATCAGGCGTCATCCTAACCCTTCTGAACTGCAAATGCGGGCTTGGTTTACCCGTCGGCAATGTAAACTCGTTCTCTGTTTTTCCCGTCTTTAAATCAATCAGGATAGCCCTTGCAGGTACGCCATTGATCACCATCAACACCTTATGCAAGCCAACCGGCTCTACCGAATGTATTTCGGTTCCTTTGGGCGCATCGTAGTTCCATACTATCGTTTTATCGGGCGTTATCTCACTTGCCCCGGTTTTTTTACAGAAAACGATATTGCCGTTGGAGCGCATGGTAGCATCGCCAAGCTCCGTCATATTTCCTGCGGAGTCCTTCGTGGGGATTTCATATTTCCATACCACCTGCCCTTTATGTACCAGGAAGATGGTTTGAACGGGCTTGCGGTAATCCCATTCGCCGGTGTACAGAAAATCATGCTGCGCCATACCTTTTCCGGGTAATTCAGCAGGCAAAGGGTTATTCTGCGCAAAGCTTTTACAGCAATACAGGCACGCCGTAATCAGCAGCGCTGCAAATTTTAATGGGTTCATTTTAATAACAGGTTTTAAGGTTATTCTTTGGTAGAATAAACATAATATTATTATCAGGAATAATAACATTTATTAAAGTATTTTACCCTTGCTTACCCTTTTTTAAAAGAATATTTGGCATTTTTAAACCCTGAAATAACCAACATCTTTACTATGCTGCTTTCAAAATCTAACCTCAAAAAAATAACTGCTACCGGTGTAACACTGCCCGACGATAAACTATTCCATCTCCCCGAAAAGGTGCTGCAATTTGGCACCGGCGTACTGTTAAGGGGCCTCCCGGATTATTTTATTGACAAGGCCAATAAGAAGGGGCTTTTTAATGGGCGGGTGGTAGTTGTAAAATCAACCGATACCGG
>CAZZUU010000405.1:0-3752 GCA_964657275.1 uncultured Mucilaginibacter sp.
GTGATAAAGTGATCATCTTCAAAAAGAAAAGAAGAAAAGGTTACAAAAAGAAAAACGGTCACCGTCAGCAATTCACCAAGATCGAGATCACAGGTATCACGTTATAATTTAAAGTTTAACCGAATCCGCCAACCGGCGGAATCATAAAAGATATTAAGAAATGGCACATAAAAAAGGGGCCGGTAGCTCCAGGAACGGCCGCGAGTCGCATAGCAAACGTTTAGGTATCAAAATTTTCGGCGGTCAGCCGGCAATTGCAGGGAACATAATTGTTCGCCAGCGTGGTACAAAACACAACCCGGGCCTTAACGTAGGTATCGGCAGGGATCATACCTTGTTCGCGTTAGCCGAAGGTATTGTAACATTCAAAAAGAAAGCAGATAACCGTTCATATGTTTCTGTATTGCCTTTTGAGGTTGAAACCGTTGAAGTGGTAGCAGCACCTGTGGCGAAAGCAGTAGCAGAGAAGAAAGTAGCGGTAGCACCAGTTGCAGAAGCTCCCGTAGCAGAAGCAGCAGTTGAAACCCCGGTTGCAGCAGCTGAAGAAGCACCAAAAGCAAAAAAGGCAGCAGCTCCAAAAGCTAAGAAAGCCGCAGATGCAGACGACAAAACAGCTGAATAGTTAGAAGCTAAAATATTTGAAAGCCCGGATTTGAAAGAGTTCGGGCTTTTTTATTGTTAATTCCCCTCGTCAAAGTATATCGGAATTGTGTATGCAACCCTTACCGGACGGCCACCCAAAGTACCCGGTTTCCATTTGGGAGAATTTTTGAGAAGTCGTATGGCTTCCGCATCCATTTCTGGGGATGATACTAAGCCTCGTGCTATTATACTTATATTGGTTATTGTACCATCTTTTTCAACAACGAAATTTAAAAGTACCCGTCCGTTAACCTTTTTGAAGTTTGGCGGCCATTTCACGTTTTGTTTTATGTAGATATTAAACTGAGGAGTACCACCAACAAAAGATGGCGCAGTTTCAAAAGAAGTAAATATTTTATTACTATCAATTATAGGAGTAGTTACGGATATCGGTTCGTCAATAGTCATATCGACGTATTTGGGTGTTGTTATTTTGCCGTTGACACTATCTGCTTTATGGGGGTATTGTGCGCCATTAAACCTCACCACTATTGTTGCAAGATTGAAAGAAATTGGAACAATATACAATACGCGGACCGGTTGACCATTTTGCATACCCGGTAACCATTTGGGCGATTTTTTCATTACCCTTAACGCTTCCTCATCAATGCGGTAAGATACACTATGTGCCACTTTAAAGTCAGTTAGTGTGCCGTCTTTTTCGACAATAAAGCTCACTAGTACTCTTCCCTGGATGTTGTGTTCACGATCATTTCGTGGATAGTAAATGTTTTTGCTTAAAAATCGACCAAATGCATCTAACCCACCAGGGAATGACGGTGGCTTTTCATTTACCCTGCCATTCGTAGTCGCCGAATCTGCTTTATCTAATTCTGAGACGTCAGGCTGTGGGGTTTGCGCTTTTGCAGAAAGGATAAATATTAAAGCGATTAAAGTAAACAGGATCTTTTTCATAATTTTAAAAGAGCAGGTTAAACGGTTTGCCACTTTAAAATTAACTAATTGTTTAAGCTAAAGCTAATAGGGATAGTATATTGAACCCTTACGGGATGGCCATTTTGTATACCCGGATTCCATTTTGGGGAATTGGTTATCAAACGGAACGCTTCGGCATCTGTTTCAAGCGAGAGACTTTTTGTAATCGTAATTTCAGTTAAACTACCGTTCTTTTCTACAACGAAGGTTACTCTTACGTTGCCTTCAACATTGTCTTGCCTTGCTTTTTCGGGGTATTTCAAATTGTCTTTAATATATTTCGTGAATTTGTCCCATCCTCCCGGAAACTCGGGGGTTTTTTCAATAGGTTGAAACGCGGAGCTGTCTTTTGTTGAGTTAGAAATAGTATTGTGCGTTAGATCAGCAAAAAAAATTGAAAAGCTTATCGGCATGATATTCTGTACTCTAACAGGTTTCTTATTTATAGTACCTGCCTGCCACTTGGGCGAGCTAGTTACCACCCTTATTGCCTCGGCATCCAAATCGGGCGATAAGCCTCTAAGTATTTTAACAGTAGTAATACTGCCATCTTTTTCAATAATAAATGATAGTATTATTCGCCCGTTAATCCCGGTTTTTTTTGCGGAAGCGGGTAATATTATAGTGCTGCGCACGTACTTATGAAATTCTTTATTTCCGCCTGGATAGACCGGGATGGAATCCACGTTCCCCATGGTATAAACACTGTCCGGTTTGATAACCAACGTAGCTTTTCTATCCCGTTCATGTGCTTTTAAAGAAAGTACACTCAAGCAATTTAAAGTCAAAAAAAGAAATATTTTCATATGATACTGATTAGGTTTAACAACTAACTAATTCTCCCTCACCAATAACCCATCTGCAAAATCATGCAGGTACTGCTTATGCTCTTCCGGCAGGTTAATGGCGTCGAGGGCTTCGAAGGCTTTATCGGCGTAAGTTTGCATTTCGTCCTCGGCGTATTGCCTTACGTCCAGAGAATTATAGATATTGGTTATAGCGTTAACCTTTTCGGCGTGGTCAAATTGTTTAAGTGCCAGCCAACTGTTCAATTCTTTTTTTTGCCGGCCATCAGCCAGTTCAAGGGCTTTTATTAACAGGTAGGTTTTTTTATTCGAGATAATATCGCCGCCAACCTGTTTGCCGAATTTTTCCGGGTCGCCGTAAACATCCAGTATATCATCCTGCAGTTGGAAGGCGATGCCAAGGTATTCGCCAAAACTGCTTAACAGGTTAGCGTCAATTAATTTTGCACCGCCGATTAGCGCGCCGATTTTTAATGCCCCGCCTAATACAACCGCAGTTTTTAAGCGGATCATATTAATGTATTCATCAATCTTTACATCATTACGCAGCTCAAACTCCATATCAACCTGCTGCCCCTCGCACACGCCCACCGCAGTGGTGTTAAATATATCCAGTATAGGCCTCAATAGACGGTCCTCTACCTGCATCATTAGTTTATACCCCTCAATCAGCATCACATCACCCGAAAGGATGCCTACATTCTGGTTCCATCGTTCGTGCACGGTGATGTGGCCGCGCCGTAATGGGGCGTTATCCATTATGTCGTCATGCATGAGTGTGAAGTTGTGGAATATCTCTATTGCGAGGGCAGGGGGAATGGCGGCATTCACATCACCATCAAACAGGTCGCAAGCCATTAAAAGCAATGCAGGGCGCATACGTTTACCACCCAGGGAAAGAATATAGCTTATAGGCTCATATAATTTTGCAGGATAAGCCGGGAAATTCATTTTTTGAACAGCAGCACTTATAATTTCCTGTAAATCTTCGAGTTTCTTCATGTTGTATGTTAGTTGATTAAGTTGATTGGGTTGATTAGGTGAGTGGTTGAATGAAGTAAAAAATTAGGCGGTATTAACCAACTTAATATGACTCAATCAACTTAGTCCAACTTAATCAACAATTCAACTAATCCGGTACCAACGAAAAATCAATCTGCTTCTTGGTCAGGTCCACGCTTTTAACCCTGATCTTAACTTCATCGCCCAGCTGGTAAACTTTCTTTTTACGCTGCCCGATGATGGCATAATTTTTTTCGTCTAAAGTATAAAAGTCGTCTGATATATCACGCAGGCGGATCATGCCTTCGCATTTATTTTCAATAATCTCCACATACATGCCCCATTCCGTTACACCGGAGATCACAC
>CAZZUU010000406.1:0-3741 GCA_964657275.1 uncultured Mucilaginibacter sp.
TTCTTTCTGCAGCTCCCTTTTTTTGAACCGCGTCTCAATGGCGTTTAACAATTCGATATCATCAAATGGCTTAGTCAGGTAATCGTCTGCTCCCATTTCCATGCCTTTTCGCAAATCGAGGCGTTCCGCTTTGGCGGTCAGAAAAATGAATGGGATAGTGGCGGTATCGGGGTTTTTATTGAGCATATAAAGTACTCCATAGCCGTCCAGTTCGGGCATCATAATATCGCATAAAATAATATCAGGCGATTGGCTGAGCGCCAGTTCAACTCCGGCCTTGCCATTCCCGGCTTCAAAAGCCTCATAACCGGCCAGCAATAGGATTTCCACGACATTTTCGCGGATATCGTTGTTATCTTCGATGATTAGTACTTTCTTTTTCATGTGCTTGGAAATGTCATGGTGAATAAGGTGCCCTGGTTGACTTTGCTTTTAAAATCAACCTTTCCGCCCATCAGTCCCGCGTAACGCGCAACGATGTTCAGGCCGAGCCCGGTCCCGGGGATATTGCCGGTATTGTGTGCTCGAAAAAATGCTTCGAAAAGATGTTTTTGGTCCGTATCGGGAATGCCGATGCCGTTATCATTTATGGTAATGATGCACCTTTCGCGACTGATATCGGTACTGAATTCAATAAAGGTATTTTCCCCCGAATATTTAATGGCATTGGCTATGAGGTTAGTTACACAATGGCGCAGCAGGTTCTGGTCAAGGTCAATCATGCTGGCCGTTCCGGTATGCTGGTAGATGATGCTCTGGTTTTGTTTGGCAACCAACTGCAGTTCCTCGGTAATCTCTTCAGAAAATTTGACGAGATCGAAAGGAGAGCAAGAGGCTTCCACCTTACCGGCCTCCAGTTTTTCCAGCGAAAGAAAATCGTTGAGGATCCCTGTCAGGAGCCCTACCGAACCCTTGATCTTGGCCACGTGTTTGTGGATATGCACATTATCATAAGGCTGGGCGTATTTTTCAATAAGCACGGCAGAGAGTTGCACGGCGCTCAGCGGGGTACGGAACTCATGCGAGGCCATGGAAACAAAACGGCTTTTCAATTGGCCGAGCTCCTTTTCCTTGACCAGGGAGGAACTCACCTCTTCCTTTGCTTGCTGGAGCGCCATTACTGATTCTTTCAGGGAGTGGGTACGGCTTTCTACCAGTTCTTCGAGGTGGGCAGCGTATTCCTTCAATTGTTGTTCGGCCTCTTTTTCGCGTGACAAGTCGTGTATAAAACCAGTAAATATTTTCCGTTCAGCAAATTGCACCTCGCTTACGGCGAGGCGGAAGGGAAAGGTCGTCCCATCTTTTCGCAGGCCGGTCACTTCGCGTCCGATGCCGATGATATGGGGTTCCCGGGTAGCCTGGTAACGGGTGATATATCCGTCATGCCCGCTTTTATAAGGAGATGGCATTAGCATAGAGACATTATTGCCGATCACTTCATCCGGTGTGTATAAAAAAAGCTTGCAGCCGGCAGGGTTGATCGATTCTACGATGCCGCGGCCGTCAATTGTAATGATGCCGTCGATGGCGTTATCTATAATTGCTTTTACGAGTGCCGCATTTTCCATAAGCCGTTCCTGAAGAATTAGTGATTTCCGTCACAAATATCTGTATTTAAAGCGAATACAAAAGGTAATACTTTACCGGCCAAAATGTGATACTTGTCATTTTTTTTAGCTGGTGTTTTGCTTATTTATAGCCTTCTAAACTACAAAAACACTGGTGACACCACTCGCCGGCCCCCATTATAGCTTCCCAAACATACCCTTCCGGTGAAGATGACGCCTATCACTTTTAGCGCAAACCTCCGTCATTAATTGCAGGCCAAACCTGTGTTACCTTCGCTTTTAAACAGCATTAAACCAAGTCGGCTGTACCAAGGATGAAAAACCTGCAACCCGAATATATTTTAACGATCAACAGCGGATCTTCAAGCCTGAAATTCGATCAAAAACCGGAAGCTGGCTTCCCAAACATTAAGTATTTCTGAACCCTTATAAACAATCGAGATGAAAACTATTTTAGTTATTGCAGATCAAACGCCGGAGGCAGAACATGCGGCAGCCTTTGCCCTGCTGATCGCGCAAACAGTCCAGGCGGATATCCTCATTGCTGATACCGTAAAATCGCGCAGGATAAATAGTCTGGAACCCGCCTCCACTGGCGCAGAAAACGATACCGCAATTGAACAGGATTACAGCGAAAGCGAAAGGCTAAGTTTGCTGGTAGATCCCCGGGGCAGCTATATCCCGGTGATCCGGGAAGTCGATGTTTCAGACTATCCGCCGGCCGAGCTGATCGCCATGATTAACCTGGAGCAGATCTGGCTGCTGGTGGAAGGCATGCCGGATAAGCTGGCCAGGGCCGCCGCCAATTTAAGGCTCGATATCCAGTCCGTGCTGAACCGGGTACGGTGTCCTTTGCTGCTCATCCCTTATAGCTGGACGCTTAAAAAGCCGGAACGCATCGTTTACCTGGCCGACCTCCGTTACTGCCGTCAGTTCGTAATTAAATTCCTGGCGGTTCTGGCGGCCCCTTTTGAGGCGGCCATTTCCATAACCCATTTGTCTGCGAAGGGACTGACCAATATCGTCGAACATTATGCGGCAGAGCTCTTCCAAAAGGAGATCGTTCCGCATGCGCATTACAAAAAAATAACGCTTCATAATACAAATGAAAGGGACCTGCACCGGGCGGTTGATGTTTTGATCAACGGTATGCACAATGACCTGATGGTGATGGTCAACCACCGCTACCATTTTGAAGAACTCATCGGCGGAAGCATCGGGCGGGTTTTACCGGCGGATCTGACGATACCGGTACTGATTTTCCCGCTTTGAATTATAACAAATGAATTCAACCACTAACCCATCAGAATACTTTTGGAACCTGGGCAGCTGGGAGACTGCACTGCGGATGAAAAACTACGGGCCTTACTCCATTAAATTTAATCCAACCCGGTCGCGGTTGCTGCTTTTCCTGTTACAGGTTAAGTTTCCGGTGTTAAAACCTCAACTAACATGAATAATTCGGAAATACAATTTCTCGACGGCCCCCACTCGCGGCTGAAAGAGCTTAAGTTTACGTTGCAAACCATGGCCGATCTTATCCGCGGGCTACGGGCGTTGCATTTTGTTGGGCCGTGCATCACGATATTCGGGTCGGCAAGGTTTAACGAAGATCACCCCTATTACGAACTGACCCGTCGCGCTGCCGCGGAATTTGCCCGGCTCGGTTTTACAATCATGACCGGTGGCGGACCGGGGCTAATGGAAGCCGCAAACCGTGGCGCCAGGGACGTGGGTGGTAAATCAGTCGGCTGCAATATCCAGTTGCCTGTAGAGCAGGCACCTAATCCATACCTCGATAAGTGGGTGTATATGCGCCATTTCTTCCTGCGCAAGGTTTTGCTGGTAAAATACTCCTTCGCTTTCGTGGTTATGCCCGGCGGCTTCGGCACGCTGGATGAATATTTCGAAGCATTGACCCTTATTCAGACCCATAAGATTCATGACTTCCCCGTAATCATTTTTGGCAGGGAGTATCACCAGGAATTACTGAAGCATATCGAAAGCATGAAGCGCGAGACCACCATTGGCGAAAACGATACCCGCCTTTACCTGGTAACCGATGACATTGATGAAGCTGTGGCGCTGATCCGGGAAAACAGCATCAAAAAATTCGGGTTAAAACCCAGGTCCAATAGACGGCCGCTGCGTTTGCTCTTTGAACGGGATTGAT
>CAZZUU010000407.1:0-3699 GCA_964657275.1 uncultured Mucilaginibacter sp.
CAAAAGATGGCGTGATAGATGTATTTGCTGCTGATGCGCCTGCACAAGTAGGAGATTACCTGGCTAACAACATTAAACCGGAGCCATTAGCGCCGCTTGCTACACCGGTTACATTAACGGATGGAAAATTCGGCAGTGTAAAGAAAGTTTATATCCACACTACCGATGATCATGCAGTTAGCTTTACACTCCAAAAAACAATGGTGAACAACAATGGCCATATTAGTAAAGAATATTTATTACCAAGCAGCCATACACCTTTTATATCAATGCCCGATAAATTAGCCGTAATTCTACTAACAGAGTCAAAATAAAAGAACGCACGACTATACAAAAAAGCCTTTAGGTCTCGGATCTAAAGGCTTTCCGTCGTAGCGTCGTCGGGAATAGAACTCCTATTAAAAATTGGGGAAACTTTTATTCTATTTGTTGAGCGGCGTCATTCATTTTTAATTTCGGAATTTTAGGATTAATTACTTTTATTGCGCCGAATGCGGCAAAGCACGAGTTTTTATGTAATACATCTATGTCGCTGAATCCAACTTTCGCAAGTAATGCAAGCTGGTAATTAAGCGAACGCGGGGTATCTTCATAATTCACGTAGTCCATTACTTTCTGCCGGTATTCCGGGCCTCCCAATGCTTCCAAATGGCCGTTATACTTATCCTCAAACAGCTTATTGATAATTCCGGATTGATGGGCAATCAGGTCAGATATCCAAAAGCTGCCCCCCGGTTTTAACGCCTTGTAAATTTTAGCAAACATTAGTTCCCAGTCGTCATCATCACGCAGGTGATGTAAGGTAGCCGCTGCCAATACAATATCAAAGTGATTGTCAGCCAGGTTAAGGTTCCGCATATCATCCTGTATTAAGGTAACGGCGCCGTCTGTTTGGGGCACGACGCGCTCCCGTGCTTTTTCTAACATTGGCTCACTCAAATCATTCAGAACGCAATTCAGGTTTGGTACTTTCGTCAGCATCTTTAAAGTGTAATTACCTGCGCCGCAACCAATGTCCAACAGTTCTGTTGCATAGGGGTTAGCATATTTTGCCGCCTCCGTGCATAACTCCATAATTAGCGGAGCGTCGATGGTAGTTTGCTGACCTGTTTCGAGGTTCGAAAAACGTTCGGTGTCGTTGTCAAACCTTTCTCTGATCTCCTGGTTTGTTGCCTTTTTTGAATAATCTGTTTTCATACTGAATTTTATTTGTCGAAGTTACCGGGTTTAATCATATTTGAAAAATATCAATTTTATCAATAATTGATACCTTATAGGTATGGAACTACGACATCTTTTATATTTTAAAACAGTGGCAGAGGAGTTACATTTCCGAAACGCCGCCCTAAAGCTTTTTATTTCGCAACCGCCCTTAAGCCGGCAAATAAAAGAGTTGGAAAACGAATTAGGCGTGTTATTATTTACGCGAAAAAATAAGCGGGTAACCCTTACCGACGCCGGTAAATATTTTAAAGAAGAAGTGGATGCCATTTTTGCGCGCCTTGAAGAAAGCAAGAGCATAGTACAACAAATACATCAAAGCGAAAGCGGTGAATTAAAGATCGGCTACATTAGTTCGGTATATCAATCACACCTTGCAGAAATTTTACTGGCAATGCGCGATGTGTTCCCTCATGTTAAAACCAATTTGTTTGAATTACCAACGTTAACGCAGATAAAAGCATTGGAACAGGGCACCCTTGATGTCGGCATCTTACGGGCGCCCGTACATTCAAATCAGTTAAAAGTGCAAACACTTTTCTTTGATCCCTTTATGGTGGTTATTCCCTTGGTTAAAAATAAGTTTAAACACCAGGAAGAGCTCGCCAACTATCTCAAAAACAGTCCGTTTATATTTTTCAGCAAGGATTTTGCGCCACATTATAATGACAAGCTTATTGAGATATGCGGACGGATGGGGTTTAGCCCCGATATTGTGCATGAAGCTAACAACGTACATTCGATATTACAGTTGATTGAAGCCGGGCTCGGTGTATCTATTTTGCCTTATTCGCTCAAACAGCAATATCAACACCTAAACGTATCGTTTATTGAACTGGAAAATATACCGGTGAATACCGAAGTGGTGCTGGCTTTTAAAGAAACCAACAGAAATGCCGCGCTTAAATGGTTTATTGAACGTTACCGGAAAGGCAATAAATAAACGGCCGTAACACGCTGGATGTGGTTTCCAACTTCTGGCTAAAATAAATGCGACCTGAGACTACAAAAGTCTTAAAAAATAATCTCATGAAGTTTTGTCATCCTTAACTATCAGCCCCAAAGGCTCCAATTTCCAATAATTTTATCGAAGACTTACAGTTGTTAAATGACTTGACTTCCTAACAAAGGTCGATTTTAAATGTGGAAGGGAAGTGTTTCAAACTAAAATTGACGAATTTGATACGTACGACAAAACGCTGATTCCTACCAGTAGCGACAAAATATCCGGACTTGCGTTTTTCAGTTGTTTTTATCATATTTAAACAACAATAAATTGCCTTGACAAAAATACCTGTACACCACTTAAATACCTGGGCAGATTTCGGCCTGGATATGGGACACACATCTTATCCTGGCGCGCGGGAAATGCTGGAAGGTTTCGAGGCGCATCGCGATGATTGCTACAGCTTTTTATTGATTGAGACAGGTGGCGGTTCTATGGATGTGGATTTCGTTGCCGTTGATCTGCCGGAAAATCATATTTACTACTTAGTGCCAGGTCAAATTCACCATAATATTAAAACCTATGACAGTAATACTTGGTTTCTGTCGGTGAATCCTTCGCTGGTCGCTAAGCCCTACCGGCAAGTGTTAGAAGGTAACCTTTCGTTGCAACAGCCGGTTAAGCTCGAAACTCAAACTTTTTTACAATTTCAGAGTATTATCCATATTTTGAATGCGCAGTATAAAAGCGACAGCAGTTCGCCCTTGTTCCAGCAACTGGTAACTTCACTGCTCGATTCTCTTGTGGGGATGTATGCCAAAATTTACCAACGCGACGATCTTCCCGGAAAAAGGACCTCGCGTTTATACCAGATCACACAGCAATTCAAAAAGTTGCTGATGGAAAAAATAAGACATGAAAAACGCCCGGCATTTTATGCGGGGCAACTAAATATTTCAGAAACTTACCTTAATGAAGCCGTTAAAGAAATTACCGGCTTTACGGCCACTTATTGGTTAATGAATGAAAGTATGGTTGAAGCCAAACGCCTGCTGGTTTACAGTCCGCTTAGCGTAAAAGAGATAGCTTACGACCTGGGCTATGACGATCATGCTTATTTTTCCAAGCTTTTTAAAAAGCTTACACAAACCAGCCCGACTGATTTTAGGGCCGGTTACTTCAGGTAAGGTGCCGTTTACCTGAATTAGTACAAGCTTTCCCTAATTCCCTCCGTTTCCCGGCCAATCAGGCTAGGTTAAATTTGCATCGTCAATCAAATCAATCACTTAACAACAAAAACGATGTACAACTTTATTCACCTTCTCCTCAGTAATTTCACCATTACCTTTTTAGTAGTGGGTGCGCTTTGTTCCGCAGTAGCCATTTACTATCGCCGGGCCGAATTAACAAAAGCCTTGGTAGTAGAACTGATTTTCAAATATTATTGTTTCTGGGCGCAAGGCATTTGCTGGACCTATAATGGCGTTATACACGTCATCTTTCACAAAATGGCGGCCGGGTTTATTGGCTGG
>CAZZUU010000408.1:0-3694 GCA_964657275.1 uncultured Mucilaginibacter sp.
CAGGAAAAACATAAAATAGCGGCCCTTGCCGAGGTTGGCTTTTTACACGTACCGGACCCAAACTGGTGGACCGGCACTCTTGCACCGGCACTTGAGGGGCATCATATAGCTTATGCATTGTTCTGGAGAAATGCCGGTTATAAAATGGACAAATCCGTGGAATATTATATGGCTTACAAAGGGCAGGTAAGTGCTGCAGATTTTGTAAAATTTTACCAGTTGCCGCAAACCCTGTTTGAAAAGGATGCTGCGGAGCTAGAGCTTTATAAATAACTATAAATGTTGTGTCCCTTGTGAAAATCCTCGTGTCCGTCGTGGTTTAAATTTACCACAATGGGCACTAAGGTGGAACAACGTTCACTAAGACTACAAATACCATGTCAAAATTATTAAAGCTCTCCCTCATCCTGTTTTTTACATGCAGCGTCGCCGATGCCCAAAAACCAAATATTGCTGCACCTGTGGGGTTCTACAATGTCAGATCATTCGGCGCTTTTGGTGACGGCAAGCATTTAGACCAAACATTTATCAATAAGGCTATCGCCTATTGTGCAGGCAAGGGCGGCGGCACAGTTTATGTTCCGGCAGGCACGTACTTATGCGGAAGTATTCATTTAAAAAGCAATATCAATTTATTGATTGACGCAGGAGCAACAATATTGGGAGCGCAGCCCGAAAGCCAAGCTTACGATCAATCGGAAGCTTTTATAGATACAGCATACCAGGACGGCGGGCATACGTATTTCCATAACAGCTTAATTTGGGGCGAGAATTTAACTAACGTTTCCATAACCGGCAGGGGAAAGATTGACGGCGGCGGTTTAACCAGCAAGGATCACGAAGACCGGGGTAACCCTACCGGCGGGTCGATAGGTACCGGCGATAAGGCTATTGCGATAAAATTATCAAGTAATATCCTGATCAGGGATGTGACTATTTTTCACGGCGGGCATTTCGCTATATTGTTAACCGGTTGCGACCTGGTCACCCTTGATAACTTAACCATTGACACCAACCGTGATGGAATGGATATTGATTGCTGCACCAATACGCTGGTTTCTAATTGCAGAGTGAACTCGCCGAATGACGATGCCATTTGTCCGAAAAGCTCCTACGCACTTAACAAACCTGTGATAACTGAAAACCTGGTGATAAGTAATTGTGAAGTATCGGGGTTTGTGGAAGGAACGTTATTAAATGGTAAACGGATACCTGCAATATCGGGATGGTCAAATGGCAGGATCAAATTTGGCACCGAATCAAATGGCGGTTTTCGTAACTGTGTGGTATCAAACTGCACATTTCGCCATTGTAACGGCCTTGCACTCGAAGAAGTAGATGGCGGTATCATGGATAACATAATCGTAACCAACCTGGTAATGATGGATATTTCCCACTACCCTATTTATGTTACGCTTGGCAAACGCAACCGTGGCCCCGCTTCAACTACAAAAATGGGCATTGCAAGAAATATTTATATCAGCAACGTGGCCGTGATGAACGCCGATGTCTTTAGCGGCATCCAGATAACCGGCTCTGTCAATTACCCGCTTGAAAATATCAAACTTCAAAACATATCGGTACAATACCGCGGCGGTGGCACCAAAGAACAAGCCGAAAAACCCTTTCCCGAACTGGAAAAAGGCTACCCTGAACCGTTCTTATTAGGCCCCAACCCTGCTTACGGCTTGTTTGCAAGGCACGTGAACGGCCTTTATTTAGAAAATATTACTTTTACTACAATCAATCCCGATAAAAGGATTGCGCTTATTTGTAATGACGTTAACGATCTCAACATTTTAAGATTTAAAGCGCCAAAGACGGACGGAACGCCGGTTTTTAAATTTGACCAGGTTACCAACCAAAAAATTGAAGATTCGCCCGTACTAAACTAAGCAGATATGGCTATTAATTTGCTGCAATTGTCCATAAGTCCTAAAAATATGACTGAATTTGCAGGATTGTTTGTGGTAATACGTTCACATTTGTATAAAATTAAAACCAACCTTTTAGTTGATCAGTTCATCAAAAAAAAGCCCATTAGGCTCAAAGAAAAATTGTTACCATTTATGAAAGGGATTTGTGCGTTAATTTATATTTCATTGATTGCTTTGGTTTTGGGATGTTCAAAAAGCAGTCCATCCCCGTCTACCGGTTCAACGTCTACTACAGGTACAACCACCGGTACCACAACGGGCACTACCGTTACCCGCGTATTTGCCAAAGGCGCGGATATTGGCTGGCTATCACAAATGGAAGCCTCCGGTAAAAAGTTTTACGATAAAAATGGCAATCAAATAGATTGTATTTTATTGTTGAAGAGTTTAGGGATCAACTCTATCCGGTTAAGGGTGTGGGTTAACCCGGCTGCTGGTTATTGCAATAAAGCAGACGTGCTGGCTATGGCCATCCGGGCTAAAAATGCCGGCATGCGCATAACGATAGATTTTCACTACAGTGATACCTGGGCTGATCCCGGCAATCAAAACAAGCCTGCCGCATGGACGAATTTGGACCTCACCGGTTTAGAGACCGCTGTTTATAACCATACGTTCGACGTAATAAGTACGCTGGAGGCTAATGGTGTTAAACCGACATGGGTAGAAACCGGCAATGAAATTAATAATGGATTATTATGGCCTACCGGCGAAATAACTGGCACCGGTGTAGGCGGTGCAGCTGATTACGCAGCATTAATAAACAGTGGGTATACCGCAGTTAAAGCTGTAGATACGGCTATCAAAACTATACTGCATTTGTCAAATGGCTTCGATAACTCCCTGTTTGAATGGAACCTGGATCAGTTAAAAAACAACGGTGGCAAATGGGATATTACAGGTATGTCTTCATACCCGTCTACCACCGGATGGGCAGCCAATAACACCAGTGTACTTGCTAATATGCAGGATATGATTACAAGATACGGCAAACCTGTTATGGTTTGCGAAACCGGGATGGACGAGAGCGCCGCAACTACCTGCCAACAAATGCTCACCGATATGATGACCAAAACAGCTTCATTAGGAAATAACGGGCTTGGTTTATTTTACTGGGAACCTGAGGCATATGGGGGCTGGCAAGGCTATAGTTTGGTTGCTTTCGATCCGAACGGTAAGCCTACGGTTGCGATGGATGCTTTTTCGGCTACTTATTAGAAAAAGTGTTATTGGTATAAGCTCAGAACTGTCCATTAATTGCTAAAAGAACCGGGCCGTTCAATTTTAGTTTGGGAACATTTTCCAATACTATCCCAACCTTTCACAAAAAACAAAAACTTACACCCTTTAACCTCAGGCATTCGCCCCGTCCGTTTTAATATTTCACCGACAATTTACCACCGTTCGCCTAAAACCGCTGGTCAGAAATGTTTTCATCATGCAAATTTGTGGCATAATCATAAATCGAAATGAAAACAATACTCACTATCCAATTGATCGATCTTGCTGTGAAAACCGCACATCATGTCGGTTTACTTATACATACGCTAGGACACCTGATAAAATAAATCGCCCCAAATCATTTAACTGCTTTGCTTGTTTACACCTTAAACAAATAATATGAAAAAGGGAGATACAGTAAACTGGAAATGGGGTAAATCGGCAGCCGAAGGAAAAATTGTAAAAGAATTTACAGAGCCGGTAACAAAAACTATAAAAGGCGCGCAGGTGAAACGAAACGCCAGCAATGACGAACC
>CAZZUU010000409.1:0-3690 GCA_964657275.1 uncultured Mucilaginibacter sp.
GTAGGTTCGGCTATTACCCGGAGATTGAAAAAAGAAGGTTTCAAAAATTTTGTTACCCGGACATCTGAAACGCTTGACCTGCGTGATCAACCCGCCGTGGCTAAATTTTTTGAACAGGAAAAGCCTGATTATGTATTTTTAGCCGCAGCAAAGGTCGGTGGTATTGTGGCCAATAATACTTATAGGGCCGAATTCCTTTACGACAATTTACAGATACAGAACAACATCATTCATAATTCATATTTGAATGGTATTAAAAAACTTCTTTTTTTAGGATCAAGCTGTATTTATCCTAAAATGGCGCCTCAACCGCTAAAAGAGGAATATTTGTTAACTGGCTTGCTCGAACCTACTAATGAGCCTTATGCAATAGCTAAGATAGCCGGTATTAAAATGTGCGACGCTTATCGTGCGCAGTACGGATGTAATTATATTTCAGTAATGCCTACTAATTTGTATGGTTATAATGATAACTACCATCCCGAAAACTCTCATGTGTTGCCGGCTTTGATAAGGCGTTTTCACGAAGCCAAGGAGCGCGGCATTGCAACTGTTACTATTTGGGGCACGGGCTCACCAAAGCGCGAGTTCTTGTTTGCTGATGACCTTGCCGAAGCATGTTATTACTTAATGGAAAACTACAATGAGGAAGGATTGGTTAATATTGGCACCGGTGAGGATATTTCCATTAAAGATTTGGCTTTCCTTGTGAAAAAGATTGTAGATTACAACGGAGAAATAGATTTTGATACTACCAAACCCGATGGTACACCCCGTAAATTAATGGATGTATCTAAAATTCACAATACGGGTTGGAAACATAAAATAGAACTGGAAGAGGGGATTAAATTAGCTTATAGCGATTTTTTAACCAAATATACTGCCGAATAAACCTAACATCTTAGCTTACAACAAATGGGTAGCATCGTAGTTTTTGGCGCATCGGGCCAACTGGGGCATTGTTTTAAAAGCCTCGCTGAAAAAGATGGGTTAACCTCCATTTTTTTTCCTTCAGAAACTGAAGCAAATATTTTAGACGATGAAGCGTTGGGAAAAGTATTCGAAACTTATAAACCCGCATACGCTATAAATTGTGCCGCCTACACCGCCGTTGACAAAGCAGAAGACGACCAGCAGATGGCGGAAAAGATCAACAAGACCGGCGCAGAAAATTTAAGTAAACATTGCGCCGCTAACGGATCGGTATTGATCCATGTTTCCACAGATTTTGTATTCAAAGGCGATCAATCTACCCCCCGAAACGAAGACAGTATTGCCGAACCGGTTAATGTTTATGGCCAAACCAAGCTTGATGGTGAGGTGGCTGTGAAAACCGTATTGGAAAAGTACTTTATAATCCGTACAGGTTGGCTTTATTCTGAATATGGGAATAACTTTGTAAAAACCATGTTAAAACTAGGCGCCGAAAGGGATGAATTAAAAATCATTGCAGACCAAACGGGCACCCCTACCTACGGTATGGACCTTGCGGGATGTATTATGCACATTATTAAAAGTGAAAGTACGTCATACGGCATTTACCATTACAGTAACGAAGGAATTGCGTCATGGTATGATTTTGCGAAGGCTGTTTTTGATATTTCAGGCACTTCGGTAAAGGCAATTCCGGTGAAAACAGAAGAATATGTAACCAGGGCATTGCGCCCAGCCTATTCGGTAATGGATAAAAGTAAAATAAAAAAGAACTTTGGACTGGAAATTCCGTATTGGAGAGATAGTTTGGTAACTTGTATTTCCAAACTAAACCAGTAAATAAACAAATCATGAAGGGAATCATTTTAGCGGGCGGATCAGGCACCAGGCTTTACCCCATAACCCGTGCAATAAGTAAGCAATTAATGCCTATTTACGATAAGCCAATGATCTATTACCCCCTTTCTGTGTTGATGCAAGCCGATATAAGAGAAATACTGATTATCACCACAGCAGAGGACAACGAAAGCTTTAAACGTTTGCTGGGCGACGGGGCAGAACTGGGCTGCAGTTTTAATTATGCTATCCAGGAAAAGCCCAACGGGCTTGCCCAGGCCTTTGTAATTGGCGAGCAGTTTATCGGCGACGATAAGGTAGCGCTTATTTTGGGTGATAACATTTTTTATGGTACGGGTTTCAACGAATTGATACGTAGTTTTAATGACGTACAAGGCGCGGCTATTTTCGCATACCCGGTTGCTGATCCCGAAAGGTATGGCGTTGTGGAATTTGATAAAGACTTTAAGGCGCTTTCCATTGAAGAGAAACCAGTTAAACCAAAATCAAGCTTTGCGGTACCCGGGTTGTATTTTTATGATAACCAGGTAATTGAAATCGCGAAGAATTTAGAACCATCACCTCGTGGAGAATACGAAATCACAGACGTAAATAAATATTACTTACAGCAAGGCGACTTACATGTTGGTGTAATGGACAGGGGCACAGCCTGGCTGGATACAGGTACATTTGATTCTTTAAGCGATGCCACTGAATATGTGAGAGTGATAGAAAAAAGGCAAGCCACAAAAATTGGTTGTATAGAAGAAGTAGCTTACCGGCGTGGATTTATTGACGATGCCCAATTGAAAGTTTTGGTTGCCAAGTATATAAAGAGCGGGTATGGGGCTTACTTACAGACTTTGTTAGGATAACCCTGTTTGTCGTTCTGAGTGTAACAAAGAATCTTCTGCTGCTGATAGGTCGCCGTTGTACTTGTCCTAAGTTTGTGTCCCATTCAGAAGATTCTTCACTTTGTTCAGAATGACAACTGGTTTGAAAGGATATTGAATTACAATAGATTTTAAATCATTTTACGCCTGCAACATTCAAAACCATCTTCTCAAGTAAGCCATCCTGATCGGCATCAATCCACTCGATATCTTTATCTTTTCTGAACCAGGTTAATTGTCTTTTAGCAAATCGGCGGGTGTTCTGTTTGATCAGCTCAATGGACAGTTGCAAATCAGTTTTTCCATCGAAATAATCAAAAAGTTCGCTATAACCAACCGTATTTAATGCATTTAAGTGCCGATAGGGCAACAGGGATCTTACCTCTTCCAAAAGCCCCTGTTGTATCATCAGGTCAACACGCTGGTTAATCCTGCTATATAAAACTTCACGTGGAAGATTCAATCCCAGCTTAATAATCCGAAAAGGTCGATTATTGATCGTCGATTTTCTGTAGGATGAAAACGGAACGCCGGTACTTTCGAAAACTTCCAACGCCCTGATTACCCGCTGCGGGTTATTAATGTCAACCTGTTGATAATATTCAGGATCAACTGTTTTTAATTTCTCCTGCAGGTGCACAATGCCATATTCGTTAAACTGCTGGTTTAACTTCTTCCGGATATCCGGATCTGTGTCGGGAAATTTATCAAATCCTTCGGTAATTGCTTTTATAAATAAACCGGAGCCGCCAGCTAATACAACTATTTTGTGCGATTTAAAAAGTTCATCAAGCAACGCTAAACACCGTTTTTCAAAGTCGCCGACATTAAAATCTTCTGTTACAGAAAGCGAATCGATAAAATAGTGCTTTGCGGCAGATAATTCCTGCGCTGTTGGCTTTGCGGTACCAATCGACATTTCCCTGTAAAACTGCCTGGAGTCAGCAGATATAATAACCGTTTTATAAAAATTTGCCAATAGAATTGCCGCCGCTGTTTTGCCCGATGCTGTTGGCCCTGCGATGAC
>CAZZUU010000410.1:0-3686 GCA_964657275.1 uncultured Mucilaginibacter sp.
CGAATCCCTTTTATATTCAACTGTATGCTTCTTCGTTCCTGCCAGATGTTTTCTTCAATGGTATAACAAATGTCAAACGGAACGTCTTTTTTTATTTGATGGACATATTCACCCTGGTTAAATGCGATACACGAAAACCCCGGCGAGCCGGGCTGAATCACCGTCATCTTCAAATGACTCTCCCCCACCAGGCCCGCAATACCGCTAACATACACATTTTTACTCAGGAACACCGGCGACATATTCTCCGGGCCAAACGGTGCAAACTGGTTCAATACCCTAAAAAATTTCGGTTCTATCTGGCTTAAACGTAATTCTGCGTCAATCTGTATCTGCGGTATCAATTGCTCCGGTTTTATGGTCGCGCTCACCACCTCTTCAAAGCGTTGGGTAAATGGGTCGATATTTTCGGGATGCATGGTTAAACCTGCTGCATATTTATGACCGCCAAATTGAATCAGCAGATCGCTGCACCCGCATAAAGCCTCATAAAGATCGTACCCCAAAACCGACCGCGCCGAACCTGCCACATGCCCGTTGGAGCGGGTAAGGACGATGGTGGGCCGATAGTATTTTTCGGTTAACCGCGATGCAACGATACCGATTACCCCTTTGTGCCAGTCCTCATTAAAAACAACGGTTGATTTTTTGTTGATTAACAGTTCATCGCTATCTATCATCCCCAATGCTTCGCCGGTGATACTCAGGTCGTGGCCCTTGCGTTCGGTATTTTGTACGTTGATGAGCAATCCTTTTTCTTTAGCGGTTTCTTCATCGGCTGCTATCAGCAATTCAACAGCGTGTTTAGCATCGTCTATACGCCCGGCAGCATTGATGCGGGGGCCAAGTAAAAAAACCACATCCGATATGGAGTAGTTGGCGGTTTTCCCAGCCACTTCCATCAGTATTTTAACACCTGTACAGGGATTGTTGTTGAGTTGCTGCAAACCCAGGTAAGCCAGCACCCTGTTTTCCCCGTTGATATGCACAATATCGCAGCCTATACTGATGGCCACCAGGTCGAGGTAGCAGCTTACTTCTTCGAAAGGTATATCATTTTTTTCGGCATAAGCCTGTATCAGCTTAAACCCGATGCCGCAGCCGGAAAGCTCCTTAAACGGGTATTCGCAATCACTGCGTTTAGGATCGAGGATAGCCACGGCAGCCGGAAGTTCTGCACCCGGCAAGTGGTGATCGCAGATAATAAAATCGACGCCACGGGTATTCGCATACGCAATTTTGTCGATGGATTTGATGCCGCAATCCAGCGCTATGATGAGTGCAAAGTTATTGTCTGCCGCGTAGTCAATACCAGCGGTCGAAATGCCGTAGCCCTCTTTATAACGGTCGGGAATGTAGTATTCCAGTTGATCGTAATACTTTTTAAAGAAGCTGTAAACAACAGATACCGCTGTAGTACCGTCCACATCATAATCACCAAAGATTAGTATTTTTTCGCCGGATGCTATGGCCGATTCGATGCGCAAAACGGCCTTTTCCATATCCTGCATCAGGAAGGGATCGTGCAGGTAACGCTCATCAGGCCTGAAAAAGAAACGGGCCTCGTCATAGGTCCTGATGCCCCGTTGTATCAGCAGGGTGCTTAAAACGGCATCGATATTTAATTCGGCAGCTAATTTCTGTACCTCCGCATCATCGGGATTATCCTTTAGTGACCACCGCTTGTTCATATTTGCTTACAGCTAAAAAAAGTAAAGATAGGTGATAGATTTGAGATTTGGGGTGCGGGATGAGATTTACAACGGGTGTCACTCTGAGGTCGCCGAAGAGTGAGCGCAAAGGCTCGCCGATTAACTAGCAGGGCACCAAGTCCCCCGCGCCGTGCTTCGAGTGCCTCAGCAGGACACCCCTGTTTTGTTCCTCTTACGGGATTATTTATTTCACTAATTTTACACCTTCAAATTGTAACGCCTCTTAACCATGAAAATAAAAAATTTAATTTTACCAATACTATCTATATCATTCCTTATAACACATGCTCAAAATTTATTAACCCCCGAAACACTATGGAAGCTCGGCCGGGTTAGCGGTACAGGGATATCCAAAGACGGTAAGTCGGTGATCTACACCGTCGGCGTTCCGGATGTAGCCGAAAATAAAATCAACACCAAAACTTACAGCATACCCATCGGCGGGGGAACACCGGTGCTGGTAACCAACGCAGAAGGCTTGCTGCCTGACAGTAAAATATCCCCCGACGGGAAATATAAGATCAGCAGCGCGGAAGTAAAAATAAAGGATGTGGCAGGGTCTGATTTTTATCCCGGCCTCACAAAAAGCAAGGTTTTGATATACGACCAGTTGGCGTACCGTCACTGGGACACATGGGAAGACGGGAAATTCGGCCACGTGATGCTTCAGCCGATGATAAACGGTAAGGCAGGCAAGGCGAAGGACATTATGCCGAACGAGCCGCATGACTGTCCGCTTAAACCGTTTGGCGGCGAGGAGGATTACGTATGGAGCAGCGACGGTAAGAAAATAGTTTATGCTACCAAAAAGAAATTCGGCACCGAATATGCCCTCAGCACCAACACTGATCTATACGCTTACGATGTTGCGACAGGCGTTACAACCGATTTGACGGAAGACAACAAAGGTTATGATTTACAGCCCTCGTTTAACAAACAGGGACAAATGGCCTGGCTGCAAATGAAGAGGGACGGTTACGAATCTGACAAGCAGGATATTGTAGTCACCAACGGAACCGTTAAAATAAACCTGACCGCGCAGCGCGACGACATCCATGTAGAGGGCTATAAATGGGCCGACGACGGCCGCAGCCTGTTTTTTTATGCGCCTATCAACGGCACGCTGCAGTTGTTCAATGTAACCTACCCGGGTTTAACTAAAATGATGCCGCAGATCACCCAGGTAACAACCGGCGATTTTGATATCGACGGCATCGTCGGCCAAACCGGCCAAACTTTAATCGTTTCGCGCAGCGATATGAACCATGCTGATGAGCTTTATAGCGTTGACATTAATAACGGCAGCCTCAAACAGCTCACCCACGTAAATGATGCGGCATACGCTACGATTGGTATGTGCAAAACAGAACGACGTACGGTAAAAACTGTTGACGGCAAAGACATGCTGGTGTGGGTGATCTATCCGCCGAATTTCGACCCGTCAAAAAAATACCCCACCTTATTGTACTGCCAGGGTGGCCCGCAGTCCGCATTAACTCAATTTTACTCCTTCCGATGGAATTTTCAGCTGATTGCTTCAAACGGGTACATTGTGGTAGCGCCTAACCGTCGTGGCATGCCCGGCCATGGTACCGAATGGAACGAGGAGATCAGCAAAGACAATGGCGGCCTGGCCATACAGGATTATCTGAGCGCCATTGATGCAGTAAGCAAGGATCCGTTTGTAAATAAAGATCGTTTAGGGTGCGTGGGCGCAAGCTATGGTGGTTATTCGGTTTATATGCTGGCAGGTGTGCACAACAAACGTTTTAAAACTTTTATAGCGCATGATGGTATCTTCGATTTCCGCAGCATGTATGGCAGCACCGAAGAAATGTGGTTCTCTAACTGGGAATATGGTGGCCCTTACTGGGATAAAAGCAATGCAGCAGCACAAAAAAGTTATAAAGATTTTTCGCCGAGTAATTTTGTGTCAAAGTGGGATACACCCATACTCATTTTTCATGGTGAGAA
>CAZZUU010000411.1:0-3663 GCA_964657275.1 uncultured Mucilaginibacter sp.
CCTACGCCAATCCAGGAACAGTCAATTCCGGTATTGTTAACAGGCAGCAACGATTTTGTCGGATTAGCCCAAACCGGGACCGGTAAAACTGCTGCCTTCGGACTGCCACTATTAGAACTGCTGGACTTCGAAGAAAATTATCCGCAAGCACTTATATTGTGCCCTACACGTGAACTTTGTTTACAGATCACAAACGACCTTAAAAATTACGCCAAAAAAATGGGCAACGTTCACGTTGTCGCTGTTTATGGTGGTACAAGTATTTCAGATCAATTACGCCAGATAAAACGCGGCGTGCAAATTGTTGTTGCCACACCCGGCCGTATGCTTGATATTATCAACCGTAAGGCTATCGATTTTTCGCAGGTTAGATTTGTAGTATTGGATGAGGCTGATGAAATGCTCAACATGGGCTTCCAGGAAGACATTGACAGTATCTTATCTACCACACCCGAAGACAAAAAAACATGGCTGTTTTCAGCCACCATGCCTACTGAAGTTCGCAGGATTGCGAAAAAGTACATGAATGAGCCATTTGAGCTTACCATGGGCGAAAAAAACACCGGCAATGTTAACATTGAGCACGAATATTATATCGTTCGTGCCCGTGATAAATACGCCGCTTTTAAACGCATCGTTGATTTTAACCCCGACATCTTCGGTATCGTATTTTGCCGTACCAAAATTGAAACGCAGGATATTGCTGAAGCGCTGATCAAAGACGGCTACAACGCCGATTCTTTACACGGCGACCTTTCGCAACAGCAGCGCGATAAAGTAATGAAGCGTTACCGCGAACGCAGCTTACAGTTGCTTATTGCAACCGACGTTGCTGCACGTGGTATTGATGTGAACGATGTTACACACGTTATTAATTACTCATTGCCTGATGAGGTTGAAAATTACACCCACCGTAGCGGACGTACTGCCCGCGCTGGTAAAACAGGTGTTTCCATCTCTATCATCAACGCGAAGGAACTTGGCAAAATACGCCAGATAGAAAGAGGATTAGGCAAACGTTTTGTTAAAGCCGAAATCCCTACGGGCTTTGACGTTTGCGAAAAACAATTGTTCTCTATTGTTCACAAAGTACACAACGTACAGGTTAATGAGCAGCAGATTGAACAATACATACCGCGTATAATGGAAGAGTTTAAAGACATGAGCAAAGAAGAATTTATCAAACGCTTTGCTTCTATCGAATTTAACCGCTTCTTAGATTATTATAAAAATGCACCGGACTTGAATGCAAGTGTTGAAGAAGGCCGCAGGCCCGAACGGGGTGAACGATCTGACGACCGTTCAGATCGCGGTAGTGGTATGCGTTCAGAATATACACGCCTGTTTATAAACTTGGGTTCTGTTGACGAATTTAACCGTGGCGATTTGCTGGGTTATATCTGCAATCAGAGCAAAATAAGCGGCCGTACGGTTGGAAAGATAGACGTTAAAGGCGTTTACTCTTTCTTTGAAGTATTGCCCGGTGATGTGGAGAAAGTAACTTCTGCATTTAAAGAAGCAGAGTTTAAAGGCCGCCCGGTACGTATAGAACTTTCAGGCGAAGGAACCAGCGACAACCGGAGCGGTGGCGGCGGATATCCAAGGCGCGAAGGTGGTTATAACAGGGAAAGAAGCAGCAGCGGCGACAGGCGCGATGGCGGTTTCAACCGTGAAAGAAGCGGGTCCGCACCAGCAGGTGGTTTCCGTGACTTTTCAGGCAAACGTCGTGAAGACCGTCCTGAAAGACGCAGAAGATTCTAACTATTTATTTTTAAAATAAAAACCTTCCATCCTTAACGGGTGGAAGGTTTTTTTATGTGCTGCAGATATTGGATAATAAATCTTCATTTGCCCCTACCTCATTCCGGCTATGAACTATAACCATCAACTATGAACTAAAAAAAGCTATCTCGTGTACTCCATCGCAACTGAATCCGGGCCCATCAGTTTAAGATATTTCTCATCGAGTTTTTGTACAATGAATTTAGTGTAGGGCTGATTTCCCTCGAACGAAGTGAAAATAGTATCCCCACTAATAAAGTAATCCTCTGGAATTGCTTCGCCGTCATCCAAAGTAAATTCCTTATCAGTTATACTGAGTTTGGTGCCGCCATCATTCGAATGCCAGCTACCTTTTAACTTACTCTTAACGGGATTGGAGCACGCCCCGGCCAGTAATATAAACGCGCAGGCGACATGCACAAATATCAAGGCATATCTTTTCATAGTAACAGATGTCAGTTAACGCCCTTAATATACAAAAAGAATTACATTTTATCAGGTTTATCCATCAATTCTGATTTTTTTAGGTACACACGGTGCCCTTTTTTATTGATGTAATAATAATGTGAGTGCTCGTTGATGTAAACTGTCTGGCCGCCGGGGCCGCATTTACCTTCATATTTTTTATCTACAACTGCCGAAGCGCCGTTTGCGGCAACTTCCGATGTTTTGTGACCCACCTTTTTTGCCGTCTTGCTAATCTTATGACCTAATGTTGAATCTCTAAGGGTTGTCGTAGCGTGGCTTTGCGCGAAAGAAAATATTCCTGTTGCAACCAACGCGATTTTTAGTACGTTTTTCATGGCAATAAAATTTAATGTTATAAAGTTTGTAATCAGTCTTTATACACTAACTCAATTGTTCTGCCAAATGTTTCATTTCGAGCGCCGGGGGGCGTTTCTCGTATAAAATAGCGTAAACAGCATCGCAAATAGGCATATACACGTTGTATTGTTTATTAACCTGGTGTAGGCAATTTACTGCATAATAACCCTCAGCTATCATATTCATTTCCAGCTGGGCCGATTTTACCGTGTATCCCTTCCCTATCATATTACCAAAAGTACGGTTACGGCTGAATTGGGAATATGCAGTAACCAGCAGATCGCCAAGATAGGCCGATTCCATAATGTCGCGGTTAATGGGGTGTACCGAATCAACAAAGCGTTTCAACTCGCGAATTGCATTTGATATCAACACCGCCTGAAAATTATCGCCATAACCTACCCCATGACAAATGCCCCCGGCGATGGCATAGATATTTTTGAGCACTGCGCCATATTCGGTACCATAAATATCATCGGATATAATCGTCCTTAAGTATCGCGTACTGATCAGCGCGGCAAATTCAGCCGCCAGTTCGGTATCGCGGGAAGCAATGGTTAGATAAGAAAGCTTTTCGAGCGCAACTTCCTCCGCATGGCATGGCCCGCTGATCACAAGAAAATCTTCAAATGAAACGTTATAGTGCTGGTTCAAAAATTCGCCGATAATCTGATTTTCATCGGGTACAATACCTTTGATGGCCGATACGATTTTTTTACCTGCGAAGTCTTCCGGCGTGATATCTTTTAGCGCGTCCTTTAAAAATGCAGCGGGTACATTAAGCAAAATATAGTTTGCCTGGCTTATGACGTGCTTTAAATCTGTGGAAATATTTTGTGCAGGTACACTTATTTCAACCGAGCTGATGTAGTTGGGGTTATGCCTGAATTTGTGGATATGCTTAACCGATTCGGCATTGCGCAGCCACCAAAAAATCTCTTTTTCAGCAGTATTATCGGTCAGCATCTTAATATTGGCCGTAGCCCAGCTGCCCCCGCCGATAACGGCTATTTTAGTAAGTGGTGAATGGTGAGTAGTCAATGGTGAATAGAGATC
>CAZZUU010000412.1:0-3644 GCA_964657275.1 uncultured Mucilaginibacter sp.
AAAAAGGACACGACCACTAAAAAGACTCCTCCGCGTGTTAACAAACGCTAATCAGTAAAGAAAAAAGCGTTCCGGGATTCCGGAACGCTTTTTTGTTAAAGATCAATACTTTCGCCGATCCCCGGTAGTTTCAAGTTTAGCCCGGCTGCCTTAAACTTTTGCTTCACTTCCTCCTTATCAATTTTTATTGCGGGGAAAGTATCATAGTGCATGCCAACCACATTTTTGCAGTTTATAAAATCGCATGCCTTAACAGCATCGTCTGGTCCCATGGTGTAGTTATCCCCAATCGGTAGAAATGCCCAATCGAGGTGTTCATCAGCCAGCAGCTTCATGTCCCAGGTGAGGGCGGTGTCGCCGGCATAATAAATACGTTTTCCATCCGCATAGATCACAAATCCCGCAGGGTTACCCCCGGCCGAGCCGTCAGGCATGGTGCTCGAATGCACCGCATTAACCATCTTAACGCGGCCAAAGTCGAAATTAAATCCGCCGCCAATATTCATGCCGTGTGCATTTTTTACACCTTTTGTACCGAGCCAGCCGGCAATTTCGGCAATACAGATAATAACGCCGCTGCTATTATTCTGGATTGCCAGCAAATCAGCAACATGGTCGCCGTGGCCGTGCGATACCAATATATAATCGGGTTTTAAACTGTTGATGTCAATGTCTTTAGCCAATGGGTTTGGCGAAATAAACGGGTCAAACAGTAATTTTTTGCCCGCCAGTTCAAGCATGAATGTTGATTGTCCGTAATAGGTAGTTTTCATAGCAAATGATTTAATTAAGTATTTAATTCAGCATTCTCAATAACAATTGCCGCCACTTAGCAGCCATTATGAATTTCCGAATAGTCCGCCCATACCACCAAGCATATCTTTAGTAATAGCGGCCATTTCACTTTGACTCACGTTATCGGCTTGTGCGATCGCTTTGTTTATGGCAATAACCAAAAGCTCTTCCAATTGTTCTTTATCAGCCTCTTTAAAAAAGCCGGCGTCAATAGTCACTGATTGTGCTACTTTATTGCCGTTCAGGTTAACGGTAATTTTGCCGCCCTCGGCAGAACCGGATACACTGATAGCATCCAGTCTCTTTTTTACCTCGCCCGCCATTTGCTGGGCCTGCATTAGTTTATCGAACATTGTTTTGTTTGTTTTAATTGATGTTGTAACGTTTTAAGGTTGTAAAGTTGGAATGTTATTTGGGGTAAATTAAAGTTAACGTTTCAACCTTCGAACATTAAAACCTTTCAACAAAATCAATCCTCACTCGTATCCCCGTTCCCTTTATAGGCGCTTTTACGCACAATGGGCATCCCGGCAATTTCAAATAATCCGTCAAGTTTTAACAAGCTGCCGTTTGAAAGGTTTGTTAAAAGCACAATGGTAATATCGTCTTTTATATCCCGCAAATAAATATGCCTGAAACCGTGCCACCAACCGGTGTGGTATATAACCTGTTTTCCCGGCGCTTCAAATATCCGCCATCCGTAACCATAGCTAAAATGCCCGTGTATCACCGGGTTGCGGGGTACGTAGGCAGAGTCCATAGTTGCCTGTTTGAGCAATCTTCCCGCACGCAGGGCGCGGTCATAAAGGTATAGATCGCCAACAGTACTGTAGATGCCTTTGTCGCCCACCGGGCCGTCCAAAAAGTTTTGAGCAACCGAATAACGCCATTGCCCCCTATCGTGCCCCACTACATCCACAGGTATCTTATCATACACCGCCTTCGAGTAAACGGCCGTGTGTTCCATATCCGCGGGTTTAAACACGTTTTCTTTCATAAATTGGGCGTAAGGCATGCCGCTCACCTTTTCGATGATAGAGCCCAGCACCATAAAGTTGGAGTTATTATATAAAAACCTTTTATCCGGCTTATTAAAAGGGTTGGGTTTATATTTGGCTATCAGCGCCATTTCTTCTGTATTGGTGATACCTTTCCGCTGGTTCCAGTGGTTTGCCCGGTAAAGGTCGTCGGTAAAATAAACGTAGTTCATCATGCCCGACCGGTGCGTTAATAACAGGCGTATGGTGACCCCGTCATAGGGGAAATCAGGAAAAAATTTCTTTACATCATCAGTCAGTTTCAACTTTCCACGTTCCATCAGCATTAAAATAGCCGTAGATGTCATAGTCTTGGTGACAGAGGCCAGCTCAAATTGCGAATTAATTTTTAAGCTGTCGCGATGCAGGTAATCAGCCCAGCCGATGGCATTTTCATATATTATTTTACCATGTTTGGCCACCAGCACATTCCCGTTAAAACCGCGGGTTTTGTGCAGCTCCTTCATAAAGCTGTCTATACGTTTGTCGGCATTTTTAGGATTATAGGCCAGCAATCCTTTGGCATCAAACGGTGCGGAGGAAGCCATTGCAGGGGATTGATCGCTGTTTTGATCGGGTTGTTTAGAAGAGCAGGAGACAAAAAGAATTATGGAAGCCGAAAATGTTATGATGGTTTTATACACTAAAGTCATATTGAAAGTCACGTAGTAAACGATCACGGAAAATAGAAATTATGCGCCAGCAATGAGGTAACAGTTTGGATATTTTTATCGACATTTTTATTGCTTGAGCGGACTTTTGAAGAAACGTCGCGAACCGCTTAATGGCAGTTATTTGCTGTAAGACTTAGCGGTTTAGCTATGAATTTGCGATTGCTGCCCTATTTGGCTGGATGTAGGATGTTGACGAATTTGAGAGCGATGTTTATAAATAATCCGGATGAATTGGCGACAATGACGCAAGATTTTCAGGAAATATTTTCTATCAATAAGAATTTTGGTATTTGCATCATGCGAAGATCCAACAGATTTTCAACCAATAAAACAAAAAACCCGGCACTTGGCCGGGCGTTAATATTTAGTGAAGGGTTAAACCCCCAATAACAACCTTGCAGGGTCTTCCAGTAATTGTTTAACCCTTACCAGGAAGCTTACCGATTCGCGGCCGTCAATGATGCGGTGATCATATGATAATGCCAGGTACATCATCGGGCGGATAACAACTTGTCCGTTTACAGCTACAGGCCGCTCAATAATATTATGCATGCCCAATATAGCGGATTGTGGCGAATTTAATATCGGTGTCGACATCATGGAGCCAAAAACACCACCGTTAGTGATGGTAAATGTACCACCGGTCATTTCCTCTAAGGTCAATTTATTTTCGCGTGCTTTAACAGCTAGAGCAACCACCGCCTTTTCAATTTCGGCAAGGCTCATACTTTCAGCATTGCGGATTACCGGAACAACCAGGCCCTTTGGTGCAGAAACGGCTATAGAGATATCAGCAAAGTTGCTGTACACTACTTCTTCGCCATCAATACGTGCGCCAACCGCAGGCCAGTCCTTTAGCGCTTCGCAAACAGCTTTCGTGAAAAACGACATGAAGCCAAGGCCTACGCCGTGTTTTTCTTTAAACTTATCTTTGTATTTGGTACGTATCTCCATGATGGGCGACATATCCACTTCGTTAAAAGTAGTTAGCATCGCAGTTTCGTTCTTTACCGCTACCAAACGTTTGGCAACGGTTTTACGCAATGACGACATCTTTTCACGGCGGTCTGTCCTTGAACCCGGGGCAGTAACTTCCGTTTTTATAGGTGCAGTTTCAATTTTTGCACTTACCGGCTCC